>DASRUW010000251.1:0-3132 GCA_035655255.1 Telluria sp.
TGCGCGCCGCTGGCCCGGCGCCTGGCAGAACAGCAGCGCGAGGACGGCGGCTGGCCGCCCGCGGCCCTGCTGCGCCTTACCGATCCGGCCGTCTCCGCGCCCGCGGAGACGATTGCGGCCGGCCCCAGTTTTCTCGACTGCGCTGGTATCTTTACCACTGCCACCGCCATGGCCGCCCTGCTGGCGGTCCGCTGAAGCCGGCGCCGCGCCGGTTTTGGCGATTCTTTCCGAAAAAAGCTTTATAATTCAGGGTTTTCGAAAGTTTTTTTGCGGAGTTCACCATGCCGATCTACGCCTACCGCTGCGAAGAATGTGGTTTTTCCAGGGACGTGCTGCAAAAGGTCTCGGACGCGCCGCTGACTGTGTGCGAGTCCTGCGGCAAGCCATCGTTCCGCAAGCAGTTGACCGCCGCCGGGTTCCAGCTCAAGGGAACCGGCTGGTACGCGACCGACTTCCGTAACGGTGGTTCGTCTTCGTCCACGAATTCGTCGGGTTCGTCGAGTTCATCGTCGTCCACGTCTTCCACGTCCACGTCGAGCGACACCTCCTCGTCGACCAAGAGCGCGGCCTGAGGCCTGCATGCGTAAATACTTCATCACCGGTCTGCTGATCCTGGTTCCCCTCGCCCTGACGGCGTGGGTCCTGAACATCATCATCGGCACGCTGGACCAGTCGCTCCTGTTCGTGCCGGAGCGCTGGCAGCCGCGTAACCTGTTCGGCTTCGAGATCCCCGGCCTGGGCGCGATCCTGACGCTGGCGATCGTGTTCGTGACCGGCCTGCTGACCAACAACCTGGTCGGCAACTACTTCGTGCGCCAGTGGGAAAAGCTCCTGACGCGCATTCCGGTGGTGAGCTCCCTGTACGGCAGCATCAAGCAGGTCTCGGACACGCTGTTCTCCTCGTCCGGGAACGCCTTCCGCAAGGCGGTGCTGGTGCCTTACCCGCACGAGCACTCGCGCACCATCGCCTTCCTGACCGGCGTGCCCGGCGGGGACGCCAAGAACCACCTGCCCGGCGAATGGGTCAGCGTGTACGTGCCGACCACGCCCAATCCGACCTCCGGCTTTTTCCTGATGATGGAAAAGAGCCGCGTGGTGGAGCTGGACATGTCCGTGGACACGGCCCTCAAGTACATCGTCTCGATGGGCGTGGTCGCCCCCGACCAGCCGCCCGCGGTCAACGACTAAGGGCGCGCTGCCTGCGCGCCAACCGATTACCACTTACCTTCACTCAGAAAAACTATGTCCTCCATGCGTACCCAATACTGCGGCCTCGTCACCGAAGAGCTGCTCGGTCAAACCGCCAGCCTGTGCGGCTGGGTGCATCGCCGCCGCGACCACGGCGGGGTGATCTTCATCGACCTGCGCGACCGTGAAGGCCTGGTGCAGGTGGTGTGCCATCCGGAGCAGAAGGAAGCCTTCGCGGCGGCCGAGCACGTGCGCAACGAGTACTGCCTGCGCATCACCGGCACCGTCAACAACCGCCTGGAAGGCACCGTCAATGCCAACCTCAAGTCGGGCAAGATCGAAGTGGTCGCGACCCAGGTCGAAGTGCTGAATGCCTCGATCGCCGTGCCGTTCCAGCTCGATGACGACAACCTGTCCGAGACCACCCGCCTGACCCACCGCGTGCTGGACCTGCGCCGTCCGCAGATGCAGAACAACCTGCGCCTGCGTTACCGCGTGTCGATGGAAGTGCGCAAGTACCTGGACAACCTGGGCTTCATCGACATCGAGACCCCGATGCTGACCAAGTCGACCCCGGAGGGCGCGCGCGACTACCTGGTGCCCTCGCGTGTCAACGCCGGCAGCTTCTTCGCGCTGCCGCAGTCGCCGCAGCTGTTCAAGCAGCTGCTGATGGTCGCCAACTTCGACCGCTACTACCAGATCACCAAGTGCTTCCGCGACGAGGACCTGCGCGCCGACCGTCAGCCGGAATTCACCCAGATCGACTGCGAGACCTCGTTCCTGACCGAGCAGGAGATCCGCGACCTGTTCGAAGACATGATGCGCACCGTGTTCCGCAACACCAAGGGCATCGAGCTGCCGAACCCGTTCCCGGTGATGGACTATGCGACCGCCATGGGCCTGTACGGCTCGGACAAGCCGGACATGCGCGTCAAGCTGCAGTTCACCGAGCTGACCGAGGTGATGAAGTCGGTCGAATTCAAGGTGTTCAACAGCGCCGCCAACATGGCCGGCGGCCGCGTGGTCGGCCTGCGCGTGCCGCAGGGCGGTTCGATGCCGCGTTCCGAGATCGATGCCTACACCCAGTTCGTGGCGATCTACGGCGCCAAGGGCCTGGCCTACATCAAGGTCAACGAGAAGGCCAAGGGCCGCGATGGCCTGCAGTCCCCGATCGTGAAGAACCTGGACGATGCCGCCCTGGCCAAGGTGCTGGAGCTGACCGGCGCCGAGGACGGCGACCTGATCTTCTTCGGCGCGGACAAGGCCAAGGTCGTCAACGACGCCATCGGCGCGCTGCGCATCAAGATCGGCCACTCCGAATTCGGCAAGAAGGCCGGCCTGTTCGACGACGTGTGGGCGCCGCTGTGGGTGGTCGACTTCCCGATGTTCGAATATGACGAGGAAGACGACCGCTGGACCGCGACCCACCACCCGTTCACCGCGCCGAAGGACGGCCACGAGGACATGCTGGAATCGAACCCGGGCGCCTGCCTGGCCAAGGCCTACGACATGGTCCTGAACGGCTGGGAACTGGGCGGCGGCTCGATCCGTATCCACCGCGAGGACGTGCAGTCCAAGGTGTTCCGTGCGCTGAAGATCGACGCCGAAGAGGCGCAGCTGAAGTTCGGCTTCCTGCTCGACGCGCTGCAGTACGGCGCGCCGCCGCACGGCGGCCTGGCCTTCGGCCTGGACCGCCTGGTCACGCTGATGACGGGCTCCGAGTCGATCCGCGACGTGATCGCCTTCCCGAAGACTCAGCGCGCCCAGTGCCTGCTGACCAACGCGCCGTCCGAGGTCGACGAGAAGCAGCTGCGCGAGCTGCACATCCGCCTGCGTACGGCGGAGCCGAAAGTCGCCTGATCTGTCATTCCCGCGCAGGCGGGAATCCATGGCGGCACCGGGATGCACGCCGCCATGGATCTCCGCCTGCGCGGGGATGACCAC
>DASRUW010000252.1:0-4328 GCA_035655255.1 Telluria sp.
CTCGTCCGCGCCGGCATCGGCCAGACGCAGTTCCACCGACGCTTCGCGCAGCGCCGCCTGGTCCGCCAGCCCCATGCCGTATGCGGACAGCACGCCTGCCAGCGAATGTATGAACACCGTCTTCATGCCCAGCGCGTCCGCCACCAGGCAGGCGTGCTGGCCGCCGGCGCCGCCAAAGCTGGTGAGCACGTATTCCGTCACGTCATGGCCGCGCTGCACGGAGATCTGCTTGATCGCGTTGGCCATGTTCCCGACCGCGATCAGGATGAAGCCTTCGGCCACTTCCTCGGGCGTGGGCGTGGCCCCGGTGGCGCGCCCGATTTCCTCCGCCATGGCGGCAAAGCGCTCGCGCACGGCCTGCGCATCGAGCGGCTGGTCGCCCTTGGGGCCGAACAAGGCCGGAAAATGCGCGGGCTGGATCTTCCCCAGCATGACGTTGCAGTCCGTGACCGCGAGCGGGCCGCCGCGCCGGTAGCTGGCCGGCCCGGGGTTCGCCCCCGCGCTGTCCGGTCCGACGCGGTAGCGGCTGCCATCGAAATGCAGGATGGAGCCGCCGCCGGCGGCGACCGTATGAATGCTCATCATCGGCGCGCGCATGCGCACGCCGGCGACCTGGGTGTCGAAGACGCGTTCGAATTCGCCGGCGTAGTGCGACACGTCGGTCGAGGTGCCGCCCATGTCGAAGCCGATCACGCGGTCGAAGCCGGCCAGCTGGCTCGCGCGGACCATGCCGACGATCCCGCCGGCCGGGCCGGACAGGATGCTGTCCTTGCCCTGGAAGGTGCGTGCGTCCGTCAGGCCGCCGCTCGACTGCATGAACTGCAGGTTCACGCCCGGCAGCTCGCCCGCCACCTGGTCGACGTAGCGCCGCAGGATGGGCGACAGATAGGCGTCCACCACCGTCGTGTCGCCGCGCGCGACCAGCTTCATCATCGGGCTCACCTTGTGCGAGACCGAAACCTGGGTGAAGCCCGCCTCGCGCGCGATGCGCTCGGCCGCCGCTTCGTGCTGGGTATAGCGATAGCCATGCATGAACACGATGGCGATGGCGCGCAGTCCTTGGGCGTGCAGGGCCGCGAAAGCGTGCCGGGTCGCCGCTTCGTCCAGCGGCCGCTCCACTTCGCCGTGCGCGCCGATGCGCTCGTCGATCTCGGCGACGGCCGCATACAGCAGTTCGGGCAGGACGATGTGGCGGTCGAACAGGCGCGGGCGGTTCTGGTAGGCGATGCGCAGCGCGTCGCCGAAGCCGCGCGTGATGGCCAGCGCGGTCGGCTCGCCCTTGCGCTCCAGGAGCGCATTGGTGGCCACCGTGGTTCCCATCTTGACCGCCTCGATGGCGCCGTCCTGCGGCCCCAGGAGATGGCGGATGCCGGCCACCGCCGCGTCGCGGTACTGTTCCGGATTCTCCGACAAGAGCTTATGGGTGATCAGGCTGCCGTCCGGCCGCCGCGCAACGATATCCGTGAAGGTGCCGCCGCGGTCGATCCAGAATTGCCAGTCCATGTCATTGTCCTCGAGTGGGTCCGGCCGCTATTGTAGTCGCACGAATCGCGAAAATTGGCGAAAATGCCAGGACCGGAACGGAGGCTAGCTTGCATTCACTATTCAGCGTCGCGCAAATTCGCACAATCGAACAGGAGGCCGCGGCCGCGCTCGGCCAGGGCACCCTCATGGAACGCGCCGGCCGCGCCGCGGCCATGGCGGCGCAGGCGCTGCTCGGGAACCCGCACACGGCCCATGTCCTGGTGCTGGCGGGGCCCGGCAACAACGGCGGCGATGCGCTGGAGCTTGCCGCCAACCTGGCCGAGGCCGGAATCGACGTGAGCGTGATTCACCTGGCCGGCGGAACGCCCTCCGCCGAGGCCACGCGGGCGCTGGCCCGCGCACAGGCCAGCACGGCCGCATTCATCGCCGCCCTGCCCGCCACGCCGCCGAGCCTTGTGGTCGACGGCCTGTTCGGGATCGGCTTGACGCGCCCCTTGTCCGGCCGGGCGCGCGCGCTGGTCGAGACCGCATTCGGCTGCCCGGTGCTGGCGCTGGACGTGCCGAGCGGGCTCGATTCCGACACCGGCGCCGTGGTCGGTCCGGACGGCGTGGCCATGCGCGCCACGCACACCATCACCTTCATCGCCGACAAGCCAGGGCTGCACACCAACGACGGCACCGAGTATGCAGGGCAAGTGCAGGTGGCGGCGCTGGACCTCGATGAAACGCGCTTCCCTGCGCCGGCGGCCCGCCTCAATGGACCGTCCTGTTTCGCGCCCTGCTTGAAAGCCCGTTCGGCCAATGCGCACAAGGGAAGCTACGGCAACGTGGCGATCGTCGGCGGGGCCAACGGCATGACGGGCGCGCCCCTGCTCGGCGCGCGCGCGGCGCTGTTCACAGGCGCGGGGCGCGTGTACGCGGCCTTTGTCGCCCCCGGCCCCACCCACGACCCCGCGCAGCCTGAAATCATGTGCCGCGCGGCCGGCGGTTTCGACTTTTCCGGCGCGACGCTCGTCGTCGGCCCCGGCATGGGCCATTCGCCCGACGCCGCGCGCGACCTGCTGCGCGCGCTGGCGTCCCCGCAGGCGCTGGTGCTCGACGCGGATGCCCTCAACCTCATCGCCAACAGCGCCGATCTGCAGGAGCGCCTGGCGCAGCGTGGCCGCGCGATCCTGACGCCGCATCCGCTCGAAGCGGCGCGCCTGCTCGGCATGACGAGCGCCATCGTCCAGGCCGACCGCCTCGCGGCGGCGCAGGAACTGGCGCGGCGCTTCCGGTCGACCGTGATCCTGAAGGGAGCGGGCAGCATCATCGCCCATGACGAAGACCTCTACATCAACCCCACTGGCAATCCCGGCCTCGCCACGGCGGGTACCGGCGACGTGCTGGCCGGGATCTGCGGCAGCCTGCTGGGGCAAGGATGGCCGGAACGGGAAGCGGCGCTCGGCGCGGTGTGGCTGCATGGCGCGGCGGCGGACCGGCTGGTCGCAAGCGGCGTAGGGCCGATCGGACTCACCGCGGGCGAACTGCCGCGGGCGGTGCGCGATGTGCTGAACGAACTGGTCCGGCAGCAGCCCGCCTGATCAGGCGAGGCGTCCGGCCGCGATGGTGATCACCCGGCCGCAGCGCGCGGCGATGGACGAGTCGTGCGTGACCAGCACCAGGGTCGAACCGTGTTCCCGGTTCAGGTCGAACATGAGCTGGATGACCGCGTCGCCGGTGGCGGCGTCGAGGCTGCCGGTCGGTTCATCCGCGAACAGAAGTGGCGGTTCGGTCACGAAGGCGCGGGCCAGCGCGACCCGCTGCTGCTCGCCGCCGGAGAGATACTTGGGATAGTGCTTGAGGCGGGCGCCGAGGCCGACCCGTTCCAGCATCGCCCGCGCCTTCTCGCGCGCCTTGGCGTCGCCGCGCAGTTCCAGCGGCAGCATCACGTTTTCCAGCGCATTCAGATGCGCCAGAAGCTGGAAGGACTGGAACACGAAGCCCAGCTCCGCCTTGCGCAGCGCGGCGCGCCCGTCCTCGTCCAGGGCGAAAATGTCGGTGCCGAACAGCCGCACCTGGCCGGACGATGGCGTGTCCAGGCCCGCCAGCAATCCGAGCAGCGTAGACTTGCCCGAACCGGAGGCCCCCACAATCGCGAGCGTCTCGGCCGCTTGCACTGTAAAATCCACATGGTGCAGGATGGTCAGTTCGCCGCTCGCGTCGGTGACGGTCTTGGACAGGTTGATCACCTCGATCGCGGGAGCGCCCGGTGCGCGGCCCGCTGCAGATGTTCCGAAAGCTTCCTCGATATCACGCATGCTCGACAGACTGAAAAATTGGGCCGCTTGCGCCCTGTTCCTGCTCGTTGGCCTTGTTCCGGCGAGCGCCTATTCTGCCCCAAAAACGGTCCTCGTGCTCGGCGACAGCCTGTCGGCCGAATACGGCCTAGCGCGCGGAACCGGCTGGGTCGCCCTCCTCGAACGCAAGGCGCTGCAGGAAAAGATCGACGCCGCCTTCGTCAACGCCAGCATCAGCGGCGAGACGAGCAGCGGCGGCGCCACCCGTTTGCCCGCCCTGCTGCGCCAGTACCATCCGGCCCTCCTGATCATCGAACTGGGCGCCAACGACGGCCTGCGCGGCTTACCGGTAGCGGCGGCCGAGAAGAACTTCCGCGCCATGATCGGCGCGGGCCGCAAATCCGGGGCCAGGGTGATGCTGATCGGGATGCGCATGCCGCCCAATTACGGCAAGGCCTATACCGACAGCTTCAGCGCCATGTACGCCAGACTGGCCAAGGACTACAAGCTGCCTTTCGTGCCCTTCCTGCTCGAGGGCGTGGCCGACAAGCCGGAACTGTTCCA
>DASRUW010000253.1:0-5801 GCA_035655255.1 Telluria sp.
GCACGATGGCCACGACCACCAGCGACAGGCCGGCGGGTGCGAACGGCGGCACCGAAGGCAGCTCGTGCCGGTCCGGCGTGGGATCGGATTTCTGGGTGTGCGCGTGGCACAGGGAAGGCCGCAGGTCGTCCATCGCCGCGCAGTCGTCCGCCGTGGTGCCGGCGGCGCAATCGGCCATCACTTCCTGCGGACCCGCCGCGTCGCCGGCCGGGCAGACGTACGAGGCCAGCGCCAGCTGCGTATACAGCAGGCTGAAGACGGCGACGATGACTGCGACGAGTCGGACGGAACGGGAAGGTCTCATGAAGCGCTATGGTTGCAGCAGCCCACTCCCGTGTCAAGCTCGGCGCAGGCGCAGCGCATTGGAAATGACCGACACCGAGGACAGGCTCATTGCCAGCGCCGCGATCATCGGCGAGAGCAGTTGCCCGGTGAACGGGTACAGCAGCCCCGCCGCCAGCGGAATGCCCAGCGCGTTGTACAGGAAGGCGAACGCCAGGTTCTGGTGCATGTTGCGCACCGTCGCCACCGACAGCGCGCGCGCCCTGGCGATGGCGTTCAGGTCGCCCTTGACCAGGGTGACGTGGGCACTGTTGATGGCCACGTCGGTGCCGGTGCCCATCGCGATGCCGACGTCGGCCCGGGCCAGCGCCGGCGCGTCGTTGATGCCGTCGCCCGCCATCGCCACCACCCTGCCCTCCTGCTGGTAGCGCTCCACCAGGGCCAGCTTGTCCTGGGGCTTGACCTCCCCGAACACCTCGTCGATGTGCAGCCGCCGCGCCACGGCCCGCGCCGTGGTCAGGCCGTCGCCGGTCGCCATCACCACCTCGAGCCCGGCCTCGCGCAGGGAAGCCAGCGCCGCCGGCGTGCTCGCCTTGACCGGATCGGACACGGCCAGCAGGCCGGCCAGTTGGGCATCGCGCGCCAGGTACATTACGCTCGCGCCCTCACCGCGCAGGCGCTCGGCGGCGTCGCCCAGCGGATGCCAGTCCACGCCCTCCGCCTCCATCAGCACGGTATTCCCCAGCGCGACCCGGGCGCCGTTCACGCTGCCGCGCACCCCGATGCCGCTCGATGACTCGAAGCTGTCCGGCTTTTGCAGCGCCAGGCCGCGGCCGCGCGCCGCCTCCACGATCGCATGCGCCAGCGGGTGCTCGCTGCCCTGGTCGATGCTTGCGGCCAGCGCCAGCACGTCCGCGTCGTTCCAGCCGGCCACGCCGACGGCGCGCTCGAAAGCGGGACGGCCCTCCGTCAGCGTGCCGGTCTTGTCCACCACCAGGGTGTCGACCTTGCGCAGCGCCTCGATGGCGGCGGCGTCGCGAAACAGCACGCCCTGGGTAGCGGCCTTGCCGGTGGCCGCCATGATCGACATCGGCGTGGCCAGACCAAGCGCGCAGGGGCAGGCGATGATCAGCACCGCCACGGCGTTGACGAAGCCGAACGCCCAGCTCGGGCCCGGCCCGAACAAGCCCCAGCCGAAAAATGTCAGTCCGGCGATGGCGACCACCGCCACCACGAAATAGCCCGCCACCACATCCGCCAGCCGCTGCATGGGCGCGCGCGAGCGCTGCGCCTGTGCCACCATCTGCACGATCTGGGACAGCATGGTCTGCGCGCCCACCTTGTCGGCGCGGATCACCAGGCTGCCGCTGGTGTTGATGGTGGCGCCGATCACGATGTCGCCGGGACGCTTGGTGACCGGCACCGGTTCGCCGGTGAGCATCGATTCGTCCAGCGCGCTCTCCCCTTCCAGCACCGCGCCGTCGACCGGCACCTTCTCGCCGGGACGCACGCGCAGCGTGTCGCCGATGTGGACGTGGGCCAGCGGCACGTCCTCCTCCGTGCCGTCGGCCCGGATGCGGCGCGCCGTCTTGGGCGCCAGGCCGAGCAGCGCCTTGATCGCGGCGGAGGTCTCGGCCCGCGCCTTCAGCTCGAGGATCTGCCCGAGCAGCGTCAGCGAGATGATCACGGCCGCGGCCTCGTAATACACGTCCACGCGGCCGTGCGGGCGGAAACCGGGCGGAAACAGGCCGGAGGCGAAGGTCGCGGCGAGACTGAACAGGTAGGCCGCGGCGACGCCGGTGCCGATCAGGGTCCACATGTTGGGGCTGCGCCGCAGGACCGATTGGACGGCGCGCTGGAAGAAGGGCCAGCCCGCCCACAGCACCACCGGCGTGCCGAGCGCGAATTCGATGTAGCTCTGGCCGGGCAGACCGTCCGGGAACAGCTTGTGCGCCCCCATCGCGAGCAGCGCCACGGCGACCGTCAGCGGCAGGGTCCACCAGAAACGGCGGCGGAAGTCCGCCAGTTCCGGATTGCCCTCTTCCTCCAGGGCCGGCATGACCGGCTCCAGCGTCATGCCGCACTTGGGACAAGTACCGGGTGCGTCCCGGCGGACCTCCGGGTGCATCGGACAGGTGTAGATGGTCCCTTCCGGGAGCGGCGCCGCCGCCGGGGCTGGGGCGGCGTGGTGATGCATGGCATGGTCGTGCATGGGCAATCCTCCGCCGTTCAAGTATAGCCGCGCGTTATCGTGCGCGGAGCCGGTGTGCGCGGTGCGAAGATGAGCGGTGAGGGAGGGAGCGACTATGGAAGCGATCCATCAGGAAGTCCGCATCTGGGCCGGCAATGTCGAGATGGAAGGGATGCTCGAGATACCGCCCGCCATGAATGGTGTCGTGCTGTTCGCCCACGGCAGCGGCAGCAGCCGCCACAGCCCGCGCAACAACTTCGTCGCCCGGCAACTGCGCGAGCGCCAGCTGGGCACCCTGCTGCTCGACCTGCTCACGCCGGGCGAAGACCGGGACCCCGAAGCGCGTTTCGACATCCGCCTGCTGACCGAGAGGCTGGCGGCGGCGCGCGCCTGGCTGGGCGAGGAGCCGGCCACGTCCAACCAGCGGGTCGGCCTGTTCGGCGCCAGCACGGGCGCGGCGGCCGCCCTGCAGCTGGCGGCGCGCGAACCGGACGGCATCGCTGCAGTCGTCTCGCGCGGTGGACGGCCGGACATGACCGGCGCCGACGCGCTGGCGAAGGTGACCGCGCCGACTCTCTTCATCGTCGGCGGCAAGGACGAAGGCGTGCTGGAGCTGAACCAGCAGGCCTACGCCTACCTGCGCTGCGAGAAGGACTTCGCCATCGTTCCCGGCGCCACCCACCGGTTCGAGGAATCGGGCGCGCTGGAAAACGTCGCCCTGCTCGCGACGGACTGGTTCGTACGGCACTGCCGGTCGCTGCTCTGAGCCGCGTGCGTTCAATGCTGGTGCTCGATGCCCGGCCTCGAGCAGCGACGACTTGGACCGTGCCAGCGTGCTATGCTGCCCGGCCATGGAACTCGACCGACTCGACATTCAGATCCTGAACCTGTTGCAGGACGACGCCAGCATTCCCTTGCGCGAACTGGCCGAGCGCGTGCACGCGTCGACCGCCACCTGCCAGCGCCGCATCGCCCAGCTGCGCGCATCCGGGATCCTGCTCAAGGAAGTGGCGCTGGTCGACCGGGTAAAGGTGGGGCTGCCCCTGACCGCCTTCATCACCGTGCAGCTGGCGCAGCAGAACACCGCCCTGCTCAAGCAATTCG
This sequence comes from Telluria sp., assembly GCA_035655255.1. Lineage (GTDB taxonomy): Bacteria > Pseudomonadota > Gammaproteobacteria > Burkholderiales > Burkholderiaceae_D > Telluria. The sequence goes on from DASRUW010000253.1 coordinate 3,578, forward strand.
AGGCGCTGATGCGCGCCGCCCCCGAGGTCACGGCATGCTACGAGGTGGCCGGAGAATACGACTTCATGCTGGTGGTGGTGGCGCGCTCGATGGAGCAGCTGCAGGCCTTCACGCGCCGCGTCTTCACCTCGAATAACAACGTGGCCAACTACAAAAGCCTGCTGGCGATGAACTGCGCGAAGTTCGACACCCGCGTGCCGCTCGGCGCGGATTGAGAATTTGTCTCGCTCGGCGGGCCCGGATCGGGAAATCGTCTCATGCGCCGCCGCTATGATGACAGGCCTTCGCAACCACTGAAGGCCGTCACATGATCGACCACATCTCCATCGGCACGCCCGACCTCGCGCGCGCCATCGACTTCTACACCGATTGCTTCGCGCCCCTTGGCTATGGGCTGGTGCACCGCGATCCCGGCCAGGCGGCGTTCGGCGCCGATGGGCATTGGAGCTTCTGCCTGTATCCGGCGGAACGGGGGGCGGCGGTCGTCGGCGAACGCGCGCATGTCGCCGTCAGCGCATCCAGCCGCAGCGCGATCGCGGATTTTCACGAACGCGCCCTCGCCGCGGGCGCGCACTCGGTGCGCTCGCCCGGCCTGCGCCCCGATGTCAGCGAACGCTACTACGGCGCCATCGTGCACGACCCCGACGGCCACATGATCGAGGTGGTGCACTGGAGCGCGGCTTAGCAGGCGGCTTGCTGGAGGCGGCGCACGCCGGTGACGAAGCGGGTCAGCGTGTCGGAGCGGGCGCCGGACGGGATCATCGCTTCGATCAGCTGGAACTTCCCGCGCGTGGCGAGTGCCTTGTCGAGGGCCGCGCGCAGTTCGCCGCGGGTGCGGACGCGGTAGCCTTCGCCGCCAAGCGGCGCGGCCGTCTCCGCGAAGCGCCAGTCGCCGAGGTCCGTGAAACCGGCGTCGGGCTGGAACACGCGCAGCATCTCCCAACTGCAATTGTTGAAGACGATGACGATCGGATCCCAGCCATAGCGCTGGCAGTTTCCCAGCTCCCAGCCGGTCATCTGGAACGCGCCGTCGCCGACGAGGATCAGCGGCCGTTCGCCGCCCCCCGCCTGCACGCCCATCCCGGCCGGCACGCCGTAGCCCATGGTGGCGTAGTAGCCAGGCGCCAGCAGCGAGTTGTTTTCCATGTCCAGCGCCGTAAACAGGCAGTCGCCGATGTCGCTCGCGATGGTGAATTTGGCGCCGGCAGCCAGGGTATCGTTGACGAGGCGCGCGATGTCGGTCGGCGCGATGGGCGCATCATCCGCCTCCATCCCGCGCGGGTAGCGATGCGCTTGCGGCATGTCGCGACGCTTGCCGAGCGTGCGGGCGCGCGCCAGCAGTCCGTCGACGAGGGCTTCCAGTCCGATGTTCAGGTACACGTGGTAACCGACCGAGACGTTGCCGTCGGCGGCCAGCATGGCCTTGCGCATGTCGATCTTCTGCTCGGAGACGCCGAAATTGGTGTCCGAGACGATCACGCCCAGCATCAGCAGCGCGTCCGAACTCTCGACCGCCTGCGTCAGCGCGGCGTCGCCCGCCACGCCCAGATAGGTGCCGAGCAGCGGCGCGTCGGAACCGGCGAGCAGGCCGCGGCCCATGAAGGTGGTCACGACCGGCACGTTGAGCAGGGTCGCCAGCCTGGCCACTTTGTCTTCGATGCGGTGGCGGCGCGTCTCGATGCCGACCATGAGCATCGGCGACGCGGCGCTTTCGAGGCGCGCCAGCAGTTCTTCCACGCAGGCGGCCACCGCGTCCGTATCCACGGGCTGCGCGGGCGCGGCAATGACCGGCTCGCAGGGAGCGCACGCCAGGTCGCGCGGCAGTTCGATATAGACGGGGCGTGACTCGCGCAGGCAGCTTTGCAGCACGCGGGCGATGTCCTGCGGCGCGCGGGCGAGATTATCGAGCACGACCTGGTCGCACGTCACCTCGCGGAAGATAGCCAACTGGGAATCCAGCGTGCGCGCCTGGTGGTGCAGCAGGAAGCCGTTGCGGCGCTCGTTGGCGCCGGGCGCCCCGGAGATCACGACCAGCGGCACCTTTTCCGCATACGACGAAGCGACCGCGTTGACCATGTTGAGCGCCCCGGCGCCATAGGTCACGGCCGCCACGCCCAGGCGGCAATGCTGGCGCGCGGAGGCGTCGGCCGCGAACCCGACCGCCGGCTCGTGGCTCAACGTGTACAGAGGCAGGATGCCGGACAGCTCGGCCTGGCGGAAAAAC
>DASRUW010000254.1:0-5644 GCA_035655255.1 Telluria sp.
CCGCCCGTGCCGTTCTGGGCGCCGCTGCTGCCGCTCCCGGCGAGCGTGGTGACCACGCCGTCCGGCGTCACCTTGCGCACCGTGTTGCCGCCGCCGTCGGCGACGAAGAGGTTGCCCGCCGCATCGGCCGCGATACCCCCCGCGCCGTTGAAGCGGGCCGCGGCGCCGGCCCCGTCGGTCTCGCCATCCTGTCCGTCCGCGCCGGCGATGGTCGTCACTACGCCCGCGGGTGTGATGCGGCGGACCGTGCTCCCGTCGGCCACATACAGCATGCCCGCGCCGTCGATAGTGATCGAGGCCGGATTCTTGAACTGCGCCGCCGCGCCCGTGCCGTCCGCATGGCCCCACGAACCCGCCGCGCCGGCCAGGGTGCTCACCTGGCCGTCCGGGGTGATTCTGCGAATCACCGAGTTCCAGCTGTCGGCGACGTAGAGATTGCCCTGCCCGTCCAGCACCACGCCATTCGGGCCATTGAAACGCGCATCGGCGGCGCCCCCGTCGCCGGCGCCGGACTGGCCGGCCGCCCCCGCCAGCGTGCTCACCGTGCCGTCCACGGCGATCTTGCGGATCGTGTTGTTGCCGCTGTCGGCGACGTACAGGACGCCGGCGGCGTCGACCGCCACGTCGCCCGGATAGTTGAAGCGCGCCGCCGTGCCGCGCCCGTCGGCGCTGCCCGTGATCCCGACCATGCCGGCCACGGTCGACACGGTGCCGTCGCGCCCGATGCGGCGGATAACGCTGTTGCGCATGTCGGCCACGTACATGTTGCCGGCCGCGTCGAAGCGCATTCCGCTCGGATAGCTGAAGCGCGCACCATTGCGCATGCTGTCCACGTAGCCTTGCCCGGACGGCTGGCCCGCCACGATGTCGAGCGTTGGCAGCACGATCGCGGCCGAGCTCCTGCCCGACGATCCCGCAGCAGTGCCCGAGCAGCCAACGCCGAAGGCCGCGGCCGCGCCCAGGGCCGCGACCAAGCTCGCGCGGCGCATCGCCGCAAAATGCCTATCCATGATTGTCCTTGTGTAGTGAGCGGAAAGTGCGCCGAGTATGGCGAGGCCAGGTCAAGGCATCCTCAAGCTCATCTTTAGATTGCATTAAGACGGCCGCGCTACACTGTTCGGGGTGACACGAAGGGACAACACATGAGGATTTGCCTGGTCGAGGACGACCTGAAGCTTGGCGGCGTGCTGCAATCGGCGCTGCGCAACGCCGGACAGGACGTGACCTGGGTCCGCCGCGCCGCCGACGCGCGGCGCTGGATCCAGGACGACATCTTCGACGTCGTGGTGCTCGACATCGGCCTGCCGGACGCCTCGGGCATGGATCTGCTGCGCGAGCTGCGCGCGCAGGGTCTTGCGCTGCCCGTGCTGGTCGTGACGGCGCGCGACGGCCTGCACGAGCGCATCCAGGGCCTCGACAGCGGTGCGGACGACTACCTCGTCAAGCCGTTCGCCACCGACGAACTGCTGGCCCGCCTGCGCGCGGTGCTCCGGCGCGTCACCGGCAACGGCGTCAGCGGCGACCCGGTGTGGACAGTCCGAGACCTCGTGCTCAACGAGCGTTCGCGCCTGGTTACGCGCGCGGGCGCGCCGGTACACCTGTCCAAGACCGAGTTCGCCCTGCTGCATACCTTGCTGCGCCAGGCCGACCGGGTGTGGACCCGGCGTGAACTCGAAGCACAGGCCCTGCCGAACACGGAAGGCCAGGCCCTCGACGTCCACATCTACAACCTGCGGCGCAAGCTGGGCGGCGACTATGTCCACACCGTGCGCGGCGTCGGCTATGTGGTGCGCAAATGAAGGGGCGTTCGCTCTTCCTGCGCTTCTTTCTCGCTTCGGCCGCGACCCTGTTCGTGGTGTGGTTCGGCGTGCTGCTGTGGGAGGCCTACGTGGTGCAGGCGCGCTTCGAGCAGGTGCAGGCGGCGGAAACCAAGGGCTGGACGCGCCAGATCGTGGCCAGCGTCGGCAACCGGCGTTTGAGCGCCGAGGACGTGCGCGCCACCGTGCAACGCATCGAAGCGGCGCGCAACCGCCTTTTCACCGAGACCGGTTTCTTCAAGCCGCGCTGGCGCTTGCAGGTCTGGCGCGATGGAAGCCTGGTCTATGGATCGGAAGCGGCACTGCCAAACGCGGACAGCCACTGGTCGGTATGGACCGAGCGCGACCCTGCCTCCGGCGTTACCGTGCGCTTGGCCCAGGAATTCGTGATCGCCTGGACCTTCGCCCTGGCCGGCAGTTCGCACCAGTTCGCCCCCCTGCTCTATTGCTTCCCCTTCCTGCTGCTTACCTCGTGGCTGACGATCCGCTACGGCATGCAACCGCTGAATGCGATCGTCGCGCAGATCCGGCGCCGCAGCGCGGCCGACCTGTCGCCGCTGCCGGTGCCGGTGCATCGTGAGCTGGCACCGCTGGTGCATTCCACCAATGAGCTGATGGACCGGCTGGGACACCGGCTGCGCCGCGAGCAGGAGTTCCTCGGCGACGCCGCGCACCAGCTCAAGACGCCGCTGGCGATCGTGCAGTCGAACGCCGAACTGCTGGTCGATGCCAGGGAGCCCGCGTTGGCGGCGGCCGCCCGCGACGGCCTGCGCGAAGGCGTTGCCGACGCCGTCCACGTCGTGCACCAGCTGCTGGCCTTGGTGCGCTCGGAAGCCCAGGGCGATGCCGATCCGCTGGAGACGCTGGATCTGGCCGAAGTGGTCCGCAAGCGGCTGGCGCTTGCGGTGGGCATGGCCCTGCCGCGCCGTATCGACCTCGCATTCGATGCGCCGGAGTGCTGCCCGGCGCGCGTGCGCCGCGCCGGCGTGACCGCGCTGATCGACAACCTTGTCAGCAATGCGATCAAGTATTCGCCCGATGGCGGGCGCATCGATGTCGGCCTCACCCTGACCGACGAGGATATCCTGCTCAGCGTCGCCGACGAAGGGCCAGGCATCGCGCCTTCCTTGCGCGGCAAGGTATTCGAGCGCTTCTACCGCGCGCCGGATCAGGAACAGGGCGGCAGCGGACTGGGACTGGCCATCGTCGAACGCGCCGCCGCCAACAACATGGCGTCGGTGCGGCTACGGGACGGGCCGCGCGGCCGCGGCCTGATGGTGCAGGTCCTGTTTCAGGCCAGCTTGGTCTGCGACACAAGTATGCCGTCCGCATCGGCGTAGATCCAGTCGCCGGGCTGCACGGGCACCCCGGCGATTTCGACCCGCACGTTGCGCTCCCCTACTCCGGCCTTGCTGCTCTTGCGCGGCACCGCGCCCAGCGCCCGCACGCCGATGGCGCAGGCATTGATCTCATCGCTGTCGCGGATGCAGCCATCGACGACGATGCCGGCCCAGCCGTTCTGCTGCGCCAGCAGGCCAAGCTGGCCGCCGACCAGCGCGCGCCGCAGACTGCCGCCGCCATCGATCACCAGCACGCCGCCGCTGCCCGGCGCTTCCAGGGTCGCCCGCACCAGGGCGTTATCCTCGAACACGCGCAAGGTCACCGCGTGCCCGCAGAACTTGAGCTTGGCGCCGTAATGGCGGAACACGGGCGGCAGCACCGCGAGCTTGCCTTCTTCCAGCAACTGCGGATGGTCGTCGCACAAATCGGTAGTGGCAAACGGCATGGAAACGCTCCTCGCTTGGGATGGGATACTGGCGATTATGCCTTCTGCAGCGCCGGCGCGGAGCGCGTGCCGCCCACGCCGACGGCGGTCAGGATGGCCAGCCCCTGGAACACGGCGATGGCCGCGAACACCCAGCCCGGATGGTCCGCATCCATGATCGCGCCGAACAGCAAGGGGCCGAGCGCGAGGCCGGAATCCAGTCCGGAGTAGACCACGCCGAAGACGCGGCCGGTCGCATTGGCGGGCGCCGCGGAGCGGATCAAGAGGTCGCGCGACGGACCGGCCAGGCCGGACGCCAGGCCGATCGCCCCCATCAGCACGACCGCCAGCCAGGCCGGTACCACGGCGGCGGCCAGCACCAGTCCGAACCCGGCCGACAAGGCGAAGGCCGCGGCGATGGTGCGGTCGTGCGACTTGGCGCGCGCCGCCAGGAAGCCGCCCGCGATCATGCCCGCGGCCGAAGCCAGCATATAGGCCGTATACGCACTCATGGCCGACGCGAGGCTCATGCCGTACACCTTCACCAGGCTGGTCGTGGCGAAGCTCTGGATGCCGCCCAGGGCGCAGGCCGTGAGCAGGAAGAAGCCGAAGCACATCCACACCGCCGGCAGGCGCAGGAAGCCGAACGAGCCGCCATCCGCCGCGTGGGCCTTCGGTGCGGGCGGCAGGTCATGCAGCAGCGCGCTCTGCGCGGCCAGCAGCGCCAGCGCCAGCACCGGCAGGACTGCCGCCGCGAGCAGCGCGGTGCGCCATCCGGCCAGCGCGGCCAGGCCGCCCAGGAAGACGGGCGCGGCGGCCCAGCCCAGGTTGCCGGTGATGCCGTGGACCGAGAAGGCGTGCGCCAGCCGGCCCCGCGAGACGTGCTGATTGAGCAGCGTGTAATCGGCCGGATGAAACACGCTGTTGCCCACGCCGGCCAGGGCCGAACCGGCCAGCAGCACGGCATAGTTCGGCGCCGCGGCCAGCACCAGCGCCGCCAGCGCGAGGAAACCGAGGCCGGTAAACAGCACGCGGCGCGCGCCGACGCGGTCGACCACGAAGCCGGCCAGCGCCTGGCCGATGCCGGAAACGACAAAGAACACCGTCATCAGCAGCCCAAGCTGGGCGTAACTGAGCGCGAATGCGGTTTTCAGCCACGGGAACAGGGCCGCGAGGATCAGGTGGAAGAAGTGGGACACGCCGTGCGCCAGGCCGACCAGGCCGATGACACGCGCGTCTTTTTGCAGGGAGGGAGCCGTCATGAGGAATTCGTCGTCAATGTGCTAACGCGACCAGTGTAAGCAAGACTGGCTCGACGGTTTTCCGCCAAAATGTCATAATTTATCGCAAAACAGACAATGCAGATTCTCACCCACACCGGCGCCCAGCCGGGCCACAGCGACCCGACCGCGGAGCGGACGGTGCGCCCCTGCGCGCGCGACCTGCAGGAGCACGACGCCCTGCTGCCGCACCGCCATCCCTGGGGCCAGCTCACCTTCACCTTGTCCGGCGTGCTGCGCGTGACGGCGGGACGCAGCAGCTGGGTGGTCCCGCCCCAGCGGGCGATCTGGATTCCGGCCGACGTGGAGCATGCCATCGTGGTGCTCGAACCGGCCCAGTTGCGACCCTTGAAGGTGCACGCCTCGCGCCTGCCCTTCCCCGATGCCGAATGCCGGGTGCTGGAAGTGTCGGACCTGCTGCGCGCGGCCATCGTCGCCCTGGGCGAAGCCGATAGCGCCCACGGCACGCCGCGCGAGGCGCTGCTGTCCGAACTGATCCTCGATGAAATAACGCATGCGGTGACGACGCCGATCCGGGTGCCGCTCCCCGACGATAAGCGCCTGCGCAGCCTGTGCGCGGCCTTGATGGCGGATCCCGGTTCGACGCTGACGCTGGCGGAATGGGCGCCGCAGGTGGGTGCATCGGAACGCACGCTGGCGCGCCTGTTCGAGCGCGAACTGGGCATGAGTTTCGGCGCCTGGCGCCAGCAAGCGCGCCTGGCCCACGCCGCGCCCCTGATTGCGCGCGGCATGCCGCTGGCACAGGTCGCGTCCGAATTGGG
>DASRUW010000255.1:0-5585 GCA_035655255.1 Telluria sp.
GCGGCGAGGAACTCCTGCACGCTTCGGGCATCGCACTGGCGCGCGCCAAGGCGGACGGCGACAGTTATGCGTTCTTCACCCATGGGATGGGACAGTCGCTGGCCGAACAGATCGACCTCGAGGCGGCCCTGCGCCACGCGTTGCCGAACGGGGAATTCACCGTCTACTACCAGCCGCGCTACACGATGGACGGACGCACCCTGGTCGGGCTGGAGGCGCTGCTGCGCTGGAAGCATCCGCGTTTCGGCATGGTCGAGCCGAGCCGCTTCATTCCCCTGGCCGAGCGCAATGGCCTGATCGCCGAAATCGGCATGTGGGTCCTCGACTGTGCCTGCGCCCAGATGCTGGACTGGGAGCGCAATGGCCTCACCCTGGTGCCGGTGGCGGTCAACCTCTCGGCCCGCCAGTTCCGCCAGGAGGGCCTGGATGCGCTGATCGGACAAGCCCTGGCGCGCACCGGCCTGCACGCGCCCATGCTGGAACTGGAGATCACGGAATCGACCCTCATGCACGACACCGCGGCCGCCACCCAGACCCTGCGCGCCCTGAAGCGCCTCGGCGTGACCCTGTCGGTGGACGACTTCGGCACCGGTTATTCCTGTCTCAGCTACCTCAAGCTGTTCCCGCTCGACGTGCTGAAAATCGACCGCTCCTTCGTGCTGGACGTGACTCACAGCGCCAACGACGCCGCCATCGTGCGCGCGATCGTCGGCCTGGCTCACAGCCTGGACTTGCGGGCGGTCGCGGAAGGGGTGGAGGACGCCGAGCAGCAGGCCTTTCTTCAGGAGTGCGGCTGCGACGAGGTGCAGGGCTACCATTTCGGCCGCCCGGCGCCGCCGGAGGCCATCGCCTTGCTGCTGGCGCGCGCCCGGCAGGTAGCCGAGGGAGATCCCGCGTGAATCCGCCGCGCGTCCTGGACCGGCTGCGCTCCGCTCTCGTGGTCCGCTGCTCCAGCCTGCGCGTGCGGGTCGCGCTGGGGGTGGGGGCTGTGTTGGTTCCGGCCTTGTTCGGACTGTGCTTCCTGGCGCGCGAACTGCTGGACGAGCAGCGCGATGCCAGTTTGCGCCATCTGCGCGCCGTGCTGGGCATCGGCGCGACGGCGGTCGGCCACCAGGTCGATCTGGCCAGCCAGGCGCTCTCATTGTTGGCCGCCGATGCCGACACGGCGGCCGGCGGCGCCCGCGCCTGCGCCGCGGTCGACCGCGTGGCCTTGGCCAGCCTGCTGGACAACGTCGGCCTCGCCGATGCGGCCGGAACGGTGCAGTGCGTGGCCCATCCCGCAGGCGTGGCCCTGAGCTTCGCCCGGCGCGCCTGGTTCCGCGCCGCGCTCGATGCGCCCGCCGGCACGCCGGTGCTGACGGTGGAGGCCCAGGACGGCCGGCCGCTGGCCTTCGTGGCGCTGGCGCTGGGACGGGACGGTGGGGTCGCCTTCGCGCGGATCGACCTGTCGGCGCTGTTGGGCCGGAACCTGGCCGGGCAGCAGCTGCCGCGCGGAGCGGCGCTGGCGTTCGCCGGACCGCATCTGTCGCTGGCTTCCGACGAAGAGAACATGCGCGGCTGGCGCCCGCTCGCGGACGCAGTGCCGCAGGCGGCGCGCGCCGGGAAGACCGTGTCCCAGGCCGGTACCGTCTGGACCGGCGTGCCGCTGGCCGGGCCCGGCGGGCGGCCGGTCGCCGTGCTGGCCTTGTCCGTTCCCGAGGACGAACTGGGCGTGCCCACGTCGACCCTGCGCATGACGCTCCTGGCGCTGGGCATGAGCGGCCTGCCGGCCTTGTTCCTTACTTGGCTGGGCTACCGCGTGTTCGTGTTCCGCCGCCTGGACCGGTTGGTGGAGGTGGCGCGCCGCATCGGCGCCCACGACTGGCGCGTGCTGGCCGAGCCGATGCCGCGCGGCGGGGAGTTCGGCACCCTGGCCGACACCTTGCGCACCATGGGCGGCGCCGTGCGCCAGCGCGAGCGCGAAATCGCCTTTCGGCAGTTCGCCCTGGACCAGCACGCGATCATGAGCATGACGGACGCGAACGGCACCATCGTCCAGGTCAACGAGCGCTTTTGCGAAACGAGCGGCTATTCGGCCGCGGAGCTGCTCGGACAGAACCATCGCATCCTCAATTCCGGCCTGCACCCGGCAGGCTTCTTCCGCGATATGTGGGACACGATCAGCGGGGGCGCGGTCTGGCATGGCGTGATCCGCAACGTGCGCAAGGACGGGGCATTCTACTGGGTCAAGTCGAGCATCGTGCCGCGCCTGGACGAGAGCGGCCGCCCGGCGGGGTACATGTCGATCCGTACCGACGTGACGGCGCTGGTGCATGCCGAGCAGGCGCGCCGCACCAGCGAGGCGATGTACCGGCTGCTGGCCGAAAACACCCAGGACATCGTCAGCCTGATCGAGCCGAACGGGAAGGTGAGCTACGTCAGTCCCGCCTGTGCGCGCGTGCTCGGCTACGATTCGTTGCGCTCCATCGGACGCGATCCGCTGGACCTGGTGCATCCGGACGACCGCGCCGACGTCATGCGCGTGCTGGTCCAGCCGCTGCGCGACGGGGCGCCATGCGCCAACGCCGTGTTCCGCATCCGGCATGCGGGCGGGCAGTACGTGTGGATGGAGACCGTGGCCAGCGCCGTGCGCGAGCCGGACGGGCGGCTCGCCCACATCCAGTACAGCCTGCGCGACATCAGCCTGCGCCACGAGGCGGAAGAGCAGCTGCGCCTGCGCGACCTGGCCGTGCAATCGAGCCTGACCGGCATCCTGCTGCTGGACGCCGGCCCCGGCCATCCGGTGGCCTATGCCAATCCGGCTTTCGAGACGCTGACCGGCTGCCGCTTGTCCCTGCTGCGCGGCCTGCCGGCGCGGCGCGCGCTGGAACGTCTCGAAGGCGCCGATGCCGTCGAGGACATGCTGGGCGGGATGGCCGACGGCGCCGACCGCCGCACCCTGCTGCGCATGCGCCGCTTCGACGGCGCCTGGCGCTGGATCGACTGCGCGGTGGCGCCGGCCCACGGCGTAGGCCGCAGCATCACGCACTTCGTCATCGCGTTGAACGACATGACCGAGCGGATGCTCGTGATCGAGGAGCTGCAGCGCGCGCGCGACCAGGCCGAACAGGCCAGCCGCGCCAAGACCGAATTCCTCTCGCGCGCGACGCACGAACTGCGCACGCCGCTCAATTTCATTCTCGGCTTCGCGCAGTTGCTGCTGGCGCGGCCGGACAATCTCAGTCCCTCCCAGGTGGACGGGGTGCGCCGCATCGTCGATTCGGGCTGGCACCTCTCGTCGCTGATCGACAGCGTGCTCGACATGTCGCGCATCGAGGCGGGCCGGCTGGAGCTGGAGCCGGCTCTGGTGCAGCTCGAGCCCTTGATCCGCGAATGCCTGCACGTGGTGGAGCTGGCGGCCGCCGAGCGCGCGCTGCAGCTGTCGCTTGCGGCGGCCGAGGGCGGGGCGGCGGCTGCCTGGGCCGACCCGCTGCGGCTGAAGGAGATCCTCCTCAACCTGCTGTCGAATGCCGTCAAGTACAGCGCGGAAGGGGCGGCGATCCAGGTGCGCTGCACGGGCGGCGCGCCGGGGCGGGTGCGGATCGAGGTCGCGGACCAGGGCCCGGGTATCCCGCCCGAACAGATCGGGGACTTGTTCCGTCCTTTCAGCCGGTTGGCGGCGGACCGCGCGCGCGTGCCGGGCAGCGGCGTCGGCCTGGCCATCAGCCAGCAGCTGGCCACCCTCATGGGCGGCGCGATCCAGGTCGCGAGCGTGCCGGGACAGGGCAGCACCTTCACCGTCGAACTTCCCGAGGCGCCGCCGGCCGGTGCGCCCGCCACCATTCCAACATAGAGAGGTCAACCATGGATATCGACATCCGGCTGGGCGGCAATCAGGCCGTGATCGCACTGAGCGGCCGGTTCGACTTCAGCACCCACAGTGAATTCAGCGGCTGTTATGCCCAGGCCGTCGCCAACCCGGCCGTGTCCGAGGTCGCGGTGGATCTGCGCCAGGTCGAGTACCTGGACAGTTCAGCGCTCGGCATGCTGCTGCTCCTGTCCGAACGCGCCAAGTTCGCCAACAAGAGCGTGGCGCTGGTCAATCCGAACCCGATGGTGGCGCAGGTGCTGGCCCGAGTCAGCTTCGGCCGCATCTTCACGATCCGGTAGCGCGCATGAACGCCGCGCTGACCATCCTGATCGCCGACGACGAGGAAAACGCCCGCGTGATGCTGGCGCAGATGGTCGAGCTGATCGGCCACCGTCCGCTGCTGGCCAGGGACGGCGAGGAGGCCATCGCCCTGTACCGCAGCGCCGCGCCGGACGTGGTGCTGATGGACGTGATGATGCCCGGCCTGGACGGCTACCAGACCACGATGCGGCTGCGCGCCTGCGACGGCGACACCTGGGTGCCGGTGGTGTTCCTGTCCGCGCTGCCGCGCGCGGTGAACCTGCTGCGCGCCCTGGAGGCGGGCGGCGACGACTACCTGGACAAGCCGGTCAGCCTGAACGAGCTGCACGCCAAGCTGCGCGCGCTGGAGCGGGTGGCGGTGCTGCAGCGCCGCCTGCAGGCCAAGCGCGACGAGCTGGAATACCACTACCAGCGGGCCGAGGAGGAGGCGCGCATCGGCGCCCACCTGATGGACAGCCTGACCAGCATGGCCGGCCTGCGCGACGAGACGGTGCGCTTCTGGACCCACCCCGTGCACCGCTTCAGCGGCGACCTGGTGGCGGCGGCGCGCACCCCGGCCAACGTGCTGCACCTGCTGGTGGCGGACGCCGTCGGCCACGGGCTGCCGGCCGCGCTCAACGTGCTGCCGCTGGCGGACGCCTTCTACGGCATGACGGCCGAGGGCTGCGCGCTGGAGCGGATCGTCGATGAACTGAACCGGCGCATCCACCGCCTGCTGCCGGTGGACCGCTTCGTGTGCGCGACCCTGGTGGCGGTGGACCTGTACCGGCAGGAGCTGCGCATCTGGAACGGCGGCAATCCGGCGCCCTTGTTCGTGAGCGCGGGCGGCGCGCTGGCGGCACCGCAGGTGAAGAGCCATCTTCCCCTCGGCCTGCTGGGCGCGGGCGCGGAAGAGGTGCGGCCCGACACCGTCATGATCCACGAGCGCGGCCAGCTGCTGCTGCTGACCGACGGGCTGTGGGAAGCGGAGGACGCGGGCGGCGTCCCGTGGGGACAGGGCGGCCTGCAGGAGGCGATGATGGACGCGCCGCCGCAGCAGCGTTTCGAACACCTGCTGGCCTGCTTCGAGCAGCATACGGCGGGCCAGAACGTGCGCGACGACGCGGCCTTCCTGCTGGCCGACATCGCGCACCACGAGGCGCAGCAGCGCTTCGACCTGCGCGCGCCGGCGGTGGCGGCGGGCGCCCCGCCCAGCGTGGACGAGCATGGCTGGAGCGTCAACATGCGCTTCGGGGCGCGCCAGCTGCGCGCGCTCGACGCCATCCCGCTCCTGACATCCGTGGTGGAGCGCCTCGAGGCCGGCAAGGAGCACCGGCGCCAGGTGTTCGTGATCCTGTCGGAGCTGTTCACCAATGCGGTCGAACATGGCCTGCTCGGGCTCGACTCCAGTCTCAAGGGCGGCGTGGACGGCTTC
>DASRUW010000256.1:0-4045 GCA_035655255.1 Telluria sp.
CGGCGCGCAGCAGCAGTTCGGGGTCGTTGGCGGCCAGTTCGCGCGGGTCGGACAGGATCTGGCGGAAAGCGCGGGCGCCGGGCAGCCCGGCGGTCAGGCCGAGCATGTGGCGGGTGATGCTGTTCAGCTTCACGCCGGCGCGACCGTTACGCTCCAGTTCGGCGCGGATATAGGGCACCATCGCGGCCAGCACCTCGGAGCGCGTCCTGGCGGGGGCGGTGGCGCCATAGAAGCGGCGGTCCCAGTCGGCCATCACCCAGGGGTTGTGATAGGCCTCGCGGCCGAGCATGACGCCGTCGACGTGCTCCAGGTGGGCCGCGATCTCGTCGTCCGTCTTGACGCCGCCGTTGATCAGGATCTCGAGGTCCGGAAAATCGCGCTTGAGCCGGTAGGCCGTTTCGTACTTGAGCGGCGGGATCTCGCGGTTCTCCTTGGGCGACAAGCCCTTCAGGATGGCGTTGCGGGCGTGGACGATGAAAGTCCGGCAACCCGCCGCCGCCACCGTGCCGACGAAATCGCGCACGAAGCCGTAATCGGCCACCTGGTCGATGCCGATGCGGTGCTTGACCGTCACGTCGATCGTCACCGCGTCGCGCATGGCCTTGACGCAGTCCGCCACCAGCTGCGGTTCGGCCATCAGGCAGGCGCCGAACGCGCCCTTCTGCACCCGCTCGGACGGGCAGCCGCAGTTGAGATTGACCTCGTCGTAGCCCCACTGCTCCCCCAGCCTGGCCGAGATGGCCAGGTCGTGCGGGTCGCTGCCGCCCAGCTGCAGCGCCACCGGGTGCTCGGCGTCGTTGTAGCGCAGGTGGCGCTCCACGTCGCCGTGGACCAGGGCGCCCGTGGTCACCATCTCCGTATAGAGCCAGGTGTGGCGCGTGATCTGGCGGTGGAAGTAGCGGCAGTGGCGGTCGGTCCAGTCCATCATGGGCGCGACGCTGAGGGTTCGTTTACTGTTTTTCATCGGGGTGCTTCGTTTACCTCCGTCATTATCCCATCCTCGGCGCGGGCGGGTCGAGAAACTAACGCGCATTTACATTCCGAATACATTGCGACATATTCCAACGCGTCCCGGCCGCTAGAATCCTGCGCTTATGACAAGACACTTTGCCCTGGGCGCCCTCGCCTCCGCCGTTTCCGTGCTCTGCTCTGCGCAGAGCGCCCCCGACCAAACACCGCCGCCGGCCACCCTGCCGAGCGTGAACGTGGCGGCGCAGCGCCCCGTCAACCGCATCGACCGCGAGGTCTACGACCAGAAGCAGGACCCCGAGAACGCCACCACCTCGGCCGCCGACGCGCTCCAGAAGGTGCCGTCCGTGACGGTGGACGCCGACGGCTCCGTGGCCCTGCGCGGCAACCGCAACGTGCAGATCATGGTCGACGGCAAGCCCTCGGCCATGCTGCAAGGGGACAACCGCGGCGACGCGCTGCGTTCCATCCCGGCCGAGAACCTCGACTCGATCGAAGTGATCAACAATCCGGGCGCCCAGTTCGGCAACGATGGCGGCGGCGGGCCAATCCTGAACCTCGTCATGCGCCGCGAACGCCGTCCCGGCGGCTATGGCATCGCCACCGGCGGCGTCGGCACCAATGGCCGGCGCAACGGCTTTGCCAGCGGCTCCTACAACAGCGGCCGCTGGGGTTTCGAAGGCATGGCGGGGGTGTTCCATAACGAGTCGCGCAGCACGACGGAGGACGAGCGCGAGAGCACCAATCCCGCCACCGGCGCCGTCGCGCGCAGCGGCTACGAGGGCAGCAGCCATGGCGCCAACACCAACGAGCGCGTGAGCGGCACGGTGCGCTACAACCTGGGCGACAAGGAGACGCTGGATGCCCAGCTGACGCTCACCTCGCGCGGCAGCGACAGCAACGGCAGCACGCGCTACCGCCGCTTCGGCGCGGGCGACGCGCTGGTCGACGACTACCTGCGCGCGCGCGACTTCGACGCCAGCTCCCATTCCTGGGACTGGCGCGGCAACTACGAGCGCAAGGAAACGCCGGAGGCCGGCATGCTGAAGCTGACGGTCCAGGGCTCGGGCGACCTGTCCGACAACGACAGCGATTACCGGAACAACGTCCTGTTCACCTCGATCGGCACGCCGGCCGCGCGTAACCGCCAGCACGTGGGCAACGAACGGCGCAACCTGTCCACCGACGGCGACTACGAGCGCAACGAGGCCGGCGCCATCATGCGCCTGGGCTACCGCCTCGCCCGCGCCGACAACATCATCGACAACCGCTATTTCGACGTGCAGCCCGACACGCTGGCCGAAGTCCCGAACCCGGCCCGCACCAACCTGTTCGAACTGACCGAAACGGTGGCCGCCGTGTACGGCGAATACCAGCTGCGCCTGAACGACCGCTGGGGCGTGAAGGGCGGACTGCGCGCCGAGTACACGGACACCGACCTGCGCCAGTACACCACCGGCGTCGGCGTGCGCAACCACTACTTCAACACCATCCCGAGCTTCTTCGCGACCTACAAGGTGTCGGACGACTCGCAACTGCGCCTGGCCTGGTCGCACCGCATCAGCCGGCCCGGCGCCAGCGCGCTGAACCCCTTCGTGGTCTACATCGACGAATTCGACCTCGCCGCCGGCAATCCCTACCTCAAGCCCTCGCAGAGCGACTCGGTGGAATTGGGACTGGAATCGAAGATCGGCGCCATGACGACCAACCTGCGCGGCTACCTGCGCCGCTCGAGCGACGTGATCGTCCAGCGCAAGGTCTTCGTGAGCCCCGGCGTGCTGCTGTCAACCAGCGAAAACGACGGCACCAACCGCTCGGGCGGCATCGAAGCGACCGTCAGCGGCAAGCTCACGCCCACGGTGAGCATCAACGGTTCCGGCAATCTCGGCGTGTTCGAACAGAACGTGCTCGATCCGCTGCGCCCGGACGCCAAGCGCACCACCACGGCGCTGACCGGGCAGTTCCGCGTCAACTGGACCGTCACGCCCAGCGACACCCTGCTCGCCCACGTCAACGCGCGCGGCCGCGTCCTGACCGGCCAGGGTTACACCCAGCCCGTGCAGGTCGTGAGCACCACCTGGCGCCACAGCTTCACCTCGCGCTGGACCGGCACCCTGAGCGTGTGGGACATCTTCAATGCGCAGAAGTCGGAGACCATCACGGACACGTCGATCCTGCACGACCGGCTGTTGACCCGTCCCAATACGCGCGCCCTCGTGTTCGGCCTGTCCTACCGCTTTGGCGGCCCGGACGGCCCGGCACCGGGCCAGCGCCCGCCCGGCATGCGTCCTGAAGGCGGGCATGGCGGCTACATGCCGCACCAGTGACGGGCTGATTACGCCGCGCGCAAGGCCGGCCGGGTAGCCAGCGCCGGCCGGCGCGGCGGCGCCGCCGCAGCCTGCCGGTTGACCTGGAAGATGCTCACCAGCCGCGCCAGCTCCGCGGCCTGCTCCTGCATGGCCGCCGCGGCCGCCGCGGCTTCTTCGACCAGCGAGGCATTCTGCTGCGTCGCCTCGTCCATCTGCGCGATGGCCGCGTTGACCTGCTCGATGCCCGCCGTCTGCTCGCCGCTGGCCGCCGTAATTTCGCCCATGATGTCGGCCACGCGGCGGATGCCGTCAACGATCTGCTTCATGGTCGCGCCGGCGTCGTCGACCAGGCGGGTGCCGTCCGCCACCTTGCTGACCGAGTCGTCGATCAGCGCCTTGATCTCCTTGGCCGCCGCGGCCGAGCGCTGGGCCAGGTTGCGCACTTCGGACGCCACCACCGCGAAACCGCGGCCCTGCTCGCCCGCGCGCGCCGCTTCGACGGCGGCGTTCAAGGCCAGGATATTGGTCTGGAACGCGATCCCATCGATCACGCCGATGATGTCGACGATCTTGTTCGAAGACTGATTGATCGATTCCATGGTCGTCACCACGTCCGCCACCACCGCGCCGCCGCGCCCGGCCAGGTCGGACGCCGTCTGCGCCAGCGTGTTCGCCTGGCGCGCGTTGTCCGCGTTCTGCTTCACGGTCCCCGTGAGTTCCTCCATCGAGGCGGCTGTCTCTTCGAGAGAGCTCGCCTGTTCCTCGGT
>DASRUW010000257.1:0-2160 GCA_035655255.1 Telluria sp.
GGAAGTCGTCGCCCTTGCAGGGCAGGGCCACCGGATAGAACGCGTCGTTCAGGATCGGCGCGCCCAGGGACGCCATATGCAGGCGTAGCTGGTGCTTGCGCCCGGTGTGCGGCGACAGGCGGTACAGGTACGCGCCGCCGCGCTGGCCGAGCAGCTCGATCAGCGTTTCCGCGTTCGGCTCGCCTGGCACCTCCTCCGAAATGAAGAAACGGTCGCCCTCCCCGTCCACCATGCGGCTGCGGCAGGTGAAGGGGAAGGTCCGTCCCGGCATGGGGCCTGCCAGCGCCTCGTAGGTCTTTTCCATCGAGCGCTGCTGGAACATCGACTGGTATGTGCCGCGCGTGTCCGGGTTGAGCGAGAAGATGACGACGCCCGCCGTCTCGCGGTCCAGACGGTGGATCGGCACCAGGTGCGGCAGATCGTGCTTGCGCTTCAGACGCACCAGCAGCGTCTCCTTGAGGAAGCGGCCGGTCGGGATCACCGGCAGGAAGTGCGGCTTGTCCGCGACCAAAATATGCTCGTCACGGTAGATCACCTGCTCTTCGAATGGCACCGGCGTTTCCGGCGGCAGCTCGCGGTAGTACCACACGCGCGTCTGCTTGCGGAACGGCGTGTCCGGGGTGACCGCGACGCCCTTGCCGTCGACCACCTCGCCGCGGCCCATGCGGGCGATCCAGTCCTGCTCGCTCACCATCGGAAAGCGCCGCACCAGGAAAGCCAGCAGCGACGGCCAACGCTCGTCCGGCAGCCACAGATAGCTGGGCGCCACCCCGTCGCGCACGGGAAGGGGAACGTATGCGTTCGCGTCCGCCTGCCAGCCCATCGCGCTCCTACCGCAAGGCCGTCGAACGATAGGCCGGCAGGCGCTCCACCGAGGTGCCTTTGGCGCGCGCATAGAGCGGCATGAGCACGTTCATGTGGTTCTCGATAATCGTGATGCGCTCCTCCCCGCCCGGGTGGGTCGAAAGCAGTTCGAGCGGCTGCTGCTGGTTCAGGGCATTCATCTTGCGCCACAGGGCGACGCCGGCGCGCGGGTCGAAGCCGGCGCGGGCGGCCAGATCCAGGCCGATCAGGTCCGCCTCGCGTTCCTCGTCGCGCGAGAACTTCAGCACCAGCAGCTGGCCGGCGGTGTTGGTCACCGTGTTGGTCAGGTTCGGATCGATGCCCAGCCACTGCGCCAGCAACGCGCCGCCGAAGCGCGAGGCGAGCGACGTGGCGGTCGCCTTGCCGGCGCGTTCGCGCCCATGCTCGCGCAGGGCGTGCGCGATCTCGTGGCCCATCACGGCCGCGATCTCGTCGTCGCTGAGCTTGAGCTGGTCGATGATCCCGTAGAAGAAGGCGATGCGCCCGCCCGGCATGCAGAAGGCGTTCACCTGGCGCGAATTGAGCAGGTTGACCTGCCACTTCCAATGCACGGCGTCCGCGTTCCAGCGCGGCGCGAACGGCACGATGCGCTGGGCGATGGCGCGCAGGCGGACCACCTGCGGATGGTTGGGCGGGAACAGCGCTCCTTTCTGGTTCGCTTCCACCAGCAGCTGGCGGTACTGCAGGGCCGACTGCTGCTCCACCACCTCTTCCGGCTGCAGGTAGCGCCAGCGCGACAGCGGCTTGACGGAGATCCCGTCCTGCACCACCTGTTGCTGGGCGAAGGCGGGCGCGCCGCCGAGCGCGCAGGCGAAGGACACACCGATGGCAAGTTGTCTCAGTGCTTTCATGGCCACCTCATCGAGCGAGTATTTGCATGCTGAAACGATAGCGGGCCGGGCGGCGCCCGTCCGTGCAGTGGCGAACATGTTCAGCGGCCATTCTCGTTCCACGGCGCCACCTTCGGCAGCATCAGCATGGCCGGGAAGGCCAGCACGAAGCACAACAGGAAGAACTGGAACCAGCCGACCGCCGCCACGATGTAGCCCACCGAGGAGCTGATGAAGGTGATCGGAATGGTCACGAAGCTCGAGAACAGCGCGTACTGGGTGGCCGTATAGCGCCGGTCCGAGGCGCGCGAATTGAACGCCACCAGCGCCGCCGCGCCCAGGCCGGGGCTGGCGAACGCCTCGAAGCCGAACACCAGCGCCAGCAAGGCCGGATCGGGGCCGGCCTTGGCCAGCCAGGCGAAGCCGAGGATCGACACGGCCTGCAAGGCGCCGAACACCCACAGCG
>DASRUW010000258.1:0-8052 GCA_035655255.1 Telluria sp.
GTGCGGTTGAACTGGGTCTGGTTCAGCGCGCGCAGGATGATCTCGCGCTCCACCTTTTCCAGATAGCCGGGCAGGTCGCTCGGGAGTTCCTCCGGCAGGTGGGCGGCGGACGCGGGCGCGGGCGCGGCCGGTGCCTCCACGACGGGCGCTGCGACCGGGGCCGGCTGCTGCGCGGGCGCCGCCGGTGCCTCGGCCACACGTGCTCCTTTGAGCGCGAGGTCGCAGGTTTCGATCACGCCGTCGTTGGCGAAGGCCAGCGCGCGTTCGAGCACGTTCTCCAGTTCGCGCACGTTGCCCGGAAAAGAATAGGTCTTGAGCAGGTCCAGCACACCGGCGCCGAGCACGGCGCCCTGTCCTCCCCCCGACAGGCGCGCCAGGATGCCGTGGACGAGATCCTCCAGGTCGTCCAGGCGCGCGCGCAGCGGCGGCAACGCCAGTTCGATCACGTTCAGACGGTAGAACAGGTCCTGGCGGAAGGCGCCGCTTTCGACCAGCTGTGCCAGGTTCTTGTGGGTGGCGCTGATGATGCGCACGTCCACCGGCTCCTCGGTGGTCGCGCCGATCTTGCGCACGCGCCGCTCCTGGATGGCGCGCAGCAGCTTGACCTGCATGGCCAGCGGCAGGTCGGCCACTTCGTCCAGCATCAGGGTCCCGCCGTTGGCCGCCTGGAAGAAGCCGTCCCGGTCCTCCGCCGCGCCGGTGAAGGCGCCTTTGCGGTAGCCGAAAAACTCGGCCTCCATCAGGTTTTCCGGAATCGCCCCGCAGTTCACGGCCACGAACGGCTTGGCCGCCCGCGTGGACTGGGCGTGGATCTCGCGCGCTGCCAGCTCCTTGCCGCTGCCGGATTCGCCGCTGATCGCGATCGGCGCCATGGAACGGGACAGTTTGTCGATCTGCGCGCGCAAGGCCTGCATCGCGGGCGAATGGCCGATCAGGCGCGACGGCGGATGCGCGGCGCTCTGGCGCTGCTCCGGCGCGGACAGCTTCAGGGCCGACTGCACCATGATGCGCAGTTCGTCCAGCACCACCGGCTTGGTCACGTAGTCGAAAGCGCCGGCCTTGAGCGCGACCACCGCGTTTTCGGCCGAACCATAGGCGGTGACGACGGCGATCGGGGTGTGCTTGAATTGGGCCGCGACCTCGCGCACCAATTCCAGGCCCAGTCCATCGGGCAGGCGCATGTCGGTCAGGACCAGGGCATATTCGCGCGTGGCCAGGAAGCGGCGCGCCTCCTTCAGCGTCTCGGCGCTGTCCACGTCCAGGCCCATCTTGAGCAGCGTGATTTCGAGCAGTTCGCGCAGGTCGGCTTCGTCGTCGACCACCAGGATGCGGGGAGAACTCATCGTGCTTTTCCTTTGCTTATCCGCGCATCATACCGCCTTCGGCCGGCCAAACGTAATCACGAAGCGGCCGGAGGGGCGCACGTCGGCGCCGTCGAAGCGGTATTCGTAGTCCAGGGTGGCGTCGTTGTTCAGGCATAGCTCGCGCGCCAGGTACAGCCCAAGACCGGTGCCCTTGCTGGAGGTGGTGTAGAACGGCTCGAACAAATGCGCCCGCACCTCGGGCGTGATTCCGGGACCGTCGTCCTGCACGTGCAGCTCGCGCCGGCCTGCGCGGTCGGCGACCACATACATGCGGATCGACCCGGGCTGCCCGCTGGCGTAGCGCACCGCGTTGTTCAGGAGGTTGACCAGCACTTCGCGCAGGTGCAGCGGGTCGAACCGCACCTCGTGCCCGGCCAGCGGGCCGAGTTCGATGACCGGACCGGCCAGCTCGTGGGTCTCGACGAACTCCGCCACCAGCTCGCCCAGGAAGACTGACAGCTGCAGCGGTTCGCCGTTCGGCTGTACCTTGCGCGACAACTGGAGGATGTCCTGCACCATGCGGTTCACCCGCGCCACGTTGTCGCTGACGATCTTCAACAGCCGCACGTGCGCCTTGTCGTCCAGGTCCTCGGCCAGCAAGGCCGTGGCGTGCCCGATGGCCGACAACGGATTGCGCACCTCGTGCGCGATCGACGCGGTCAGGCGCCCCATCGAGGCCAGCTTCAACTCCTGGGCGCGATTCTCGATGGCTGTCACGTCCTGCAGGAACACCACGTAGCGCGGGGCCGCCTCGCGCGGCATATCCGGCTGGGCGAAGCGCAGCTTGAGGTGGCTGCCGGCGTGGCGCTGCGCGCTCCACGCGGCGGCCGCCGCTTCGGCGCGCTCGTCGCCGACCGGCTTGATGGTGACGAAGGCGAGCTGGTGTCCTTCCGGCTCGCGCAGCCAATCGTCGTAAGCCGCCGCCAGCGGCGCCAGCGCCGCATTCTGATGCAGGCCGACGCCTTCGACCCGGCTGGCCAGGCCCAGCATGCGGCGCGCGGCCGGATTGACGGAAATGACGCTGCCGTCGCGCGCGCACACGAGGATGCCGTCGTTCATGTCGGCCATGATCAGCTGGTTGACGGCGCTCTGCACCGCCAGGTCCACGCCACGCCGCGCGGCCAGCTCCTCCTGCCCGATCAACTTGCCGGCCAGGCGGCTGATCACGATCACGGCCGCGAAAAACGCCGCGCCGTACAGGCCCGCCTGCAGCGTGGGCAGCTCGTGATCCTGCATGAAGTACAGGTAGGCGCTTTCGGCAAGCAGGAACAAGGCGACCACCGCCGCCCAGGCCAGCGCCAGCACCAGCGGCGCCAGCACCGCCACGCCGGCCAGCGGGAACAGGAACAGGATCGCCAGGCCGCTGCGCGGGCCGCCGGCGGCCAGGTACAGCAACGCGATCGCGATCACGTCGGTGGCCACATGGGCGGTGAGCTGCACCAGGAAGCGGCGCCGCCAGCGCAGCGACATGGCCAGATAGGCCAGCGCCAGCGACAGGTAGATGACACAGGTTTCGGCGTAGCCCCGTTCGACGATGGCGCCGCCCCCGCGCCGGTCGATGAAAAGGTACAGCAGCAGGACGACCGCGATCGCCACCCGGGTGACGTTCATGGTCTGGAGCGAGCGCCAGAAGGTGGAGCGCGACTCCTGCGGCAAGGCCTCGAACCGGGCCATCGTCAGCGCGGCGG
Organism: Telluria sp.; assembly: GCA_035655255.1. Lineage (GTDB taxonomy): Bacteria > Pseudomonadota > Gammaproteobacteria > Burkholderiales > Burkholderiaceae_D > Telluria. The sequence continues at coordinate 3,053 of DASRUW010000258.1, forward strand.
CTGGCGGACGTGCGCCGGACAGCAGTAATCCAGGCCGTCGGCGCGCACGGCTTCGGAGGCCGGGAAATAGATGTGGCAGTGGGCGCAGCAGGCCATCGCTTCCGCCGGCGGCGGCGCGGCCGGCTTGCCGCCCTGCTGCGCCGGACCGGACACGGAACGGAATCTCGAACGCAATGCCATGTAAACCAGGACGGCCAGGCCGATCCAGAACAACAAGCGGGTCATGCGGCAATCCCCCGATGCAAAATCACTTCCAGCACGAAACGGCTGCCGACATAGGCCAGCACCAGCGTCGCGAAACCGGCCAGCGTGAAACGCAGCGCGGTCTTGCCGCGCCACCCGCGCCAGCGCCGGCCCGCCAGCAGCGCGGCGAACAGCAGCCAGGAGAGCATGGCGAACACGGTCTTGTGGTCCCATTTGAGCGCGATCCCGAACAGCTGCTCGGAGAACACGATGCCCGACAGGACGGTCAGCGTCAGCAGGGCGAAGCCGAAGCCGATCAGGCGAAACAGCAGTTTTTCCATCGTCAGGAGGGCCGGCAGCTGGTCGAGGGCGGCGGCCAGCCAGCCCGCGCCCTGCGCGCGCGTGTGCAGGCGCGACTCCTGCAGCGCCATCAGCACGGCGTGGAAGGCGGCGATGGTCAGGGTGGCGTAGGCGAGGATGGCGATCGTGATGTGCCAGCCGAACGCCGGGCCGCGTCCCTCCAGCGGCAGCAGGCTGCCGGGGAACAGCACCGGCAGCACGGCGGCCGCGGCGGCGCAGGGCATCACCAGCCGGCGCAGGCCGTCCAGGGCGAAGTTGCGGTTCTCGATCCAGTAGGCGGCCACCGACAGCCACAGGGCGGCCGACAGCATCATGGCGAAGCCGACGCGCAAGGTGCCCGGCACGCCGAGATCCATGTACAGCGCGCCCGCGTGCACCAGCCAGGCCGCGACAGTGAGCCCGGAGACCAGCGTCCGGCGGCTCGCCGGCAGCGCGGCGCAGACGGCGTACAGGAGCGCCGCCACGAGGAGTAAGATTGTCTGCATCACGCCAGTTTACACCAGCCCTCAGTCGACCGCAGCCATCCGCAGTTCGTCGCTGTGATGGCGCTGCTGTTCTTCCATCACCAGCGCGCCCAGCTCCCGCTTCAAGGCATTGAACTCGGGCGAGGCCGGATCGCGCTCGCGCGGCAGTTCCACCAGCAGGTCGCGCTTGACCGTGCCGGGCCGGTAGGTCATCACCACGATGCGGTCGGCCAGGTAGATCGCCTCCTCGATGGAGTGGGTGACGAACAGGATGGTCTTGTGCAACTCTTCCCAGATCCGCAGCAGTTCGTCCTGCAGGTTGCGGCGGGTGAGCGCGTCCAGGGCGCCGAAAGGCTCGTCCATCAGCATGATCGGCGAATCGAGCGCGAGCACGCGGGCGATGGCCACCCGCTGGCGCATGCCGCCGGACAGGTCCTTCGGATAGCGGTGCCGGAAGTCGCCCAGCGACAGCATCGCCAGCAGGCCGTCCACGCGCTGCGCGATCTGCGCCTTCGGCAGGCCCTTGATCTCGAGCCCGAAGCCGATGTTCTCGCCCACCGTCATCCACGGGAACAGGGCGTACTCCTGGAACACCATGCCCCGCTCCGGGCCCGGTTCCGCCACCGGCTTGCCGTCGGCGAGGATGGTGCCGGAGGTCGGCGGCGCGAACCCGGCGACGGCGTTCAGCAGGGTCGACTTGCCGCAGCCGGAGGGGCCGAGCAGGCAGGTGAACTGGCCGCGCGGGATGACGAGGTCGATGTCCTTGAGCGCCACCACCTCGCGCCCGCCGCTGGCGAACACCTTGCTCACGTGGTCGATCACGATATGCGCCGGGTCCATGCTCAGTTCTCCAGGCCGCGGTGCCAGCGCAGCAGGTGGTTGTTCAGGCGGCTCATGCCGGCGTCGATGGCCAGGCCGATCATGCCGATCGTGACCATCCCGGCAATCACCTTGTCGGACCAGAAATACTCGCGCGCCTCGCTGATGCGAAAGCCCAGGCCATTGTTCACGGCCACCATCTCGGCCACGATCACGACGATGAAGGCGGTGCCGATCCCGATCCGCACGCCGGACAGGATGTAGGGCACGGAGGCCGGCAGGATCACGCGCACGAACATGGTCGAGCCGCGCGCGCCCAGGTTGCGGGCGGCGCGCAGGTAGATGCCGTCGACCTGGCGCACCCCGGCGATGGTGTTGACCAGCACCGGGAAGAAGGCGCCCAGCGCGATCAGGAAGATGGCCGGCGCGTTCCCCAGGCCGAACCACAGCATCGACAGCGGAATGAAGGCAATCGGCGGAATCGGCCGCAGGATCTGGACCAGGGAATTGAACAGGGCGTACACCCGCGCGCTGGCCCCCATCGCGAGGCCGAGCGGCAGCGCCAGCCCGGCGCCGATGGCGAAACCGGCCAGCACGCGGTACATGCTGCCGATGGTGTCGCCAATCAGCTCGCCGGAAAAAGCCCAGGCCAGCTTGCTGCCGCTTTCGTAAGGCTGGAGCGGCAGCAGGTATTCCACCCAGCGCCTGACCACCGCCTCGGGCGAAGGCAGCTTGTGCGGGTCGACCCAGCCGCCGGTGGTGGCGGCGTGCCAGGCCAGCACCACCAGTGCCGGTACGATCAGGCCGGCGCCCAGCTCGCGCCAGCGCCTCATTTGACGCCGAGGCCCTTCTTGGCGGCGTCCAGCAAATCGGTCTTCACCCATTCGGTGGCGACCGGCGGCTTGGCCATCTTGCCCACGCCGCTCTTGAGCATGGTGTCGGTGGTGACCTGGATATGCTGCGGCGTCACGTCATACGAATACGGCGAATTGGCGATCGCGTCCTCGAAATCGTCGTGCGTGATCTGGCCCTTGAACACCGTCTCGCGCACGTACTTTTCGGCCACCGCCGGCTGGTCGATGAAGGTCTTGGTCGCCTCCACGAAGCAGCGCATGAACTTTTCCGCCGTCGCGCGGTGCTCCTTGTAGAACTTCTCGGTCATGACCATGGTGCGCACCGGTTCGCCGATCGGGGTGTCGTAGGGCTTGAGCACCTCCGCGCCGTAGCCCTTGTTGATCGCCTGCGAGGACTGGGGTTCGGACTGCATCATGGCGTCGATCTGCTTGCCGAGCAGGGCCTGGTTCAGGTCCGCGAAGGCCAGATACACGGGCGTGATGTCGCCCGGTTTCATCCCGCTCTTCTGCAGCTCCGCCATCAGGAGCACTTCCTGGATGCCGCCGCGGGTGACGCCGACCTTCTTGCCCTTCAGGTCCTTGACCGACTTGATGCCGGAATCCTTGGCCGCCACCAGGCGCGCCCCGCCCTTGGCAAAACCGGCCACCACGTAGATCGGCGCCCCGGTCGCGCGGCCCGAAATGGCCGCCTCGGACGCCGTCGCGCCCACGTCCAGCTCGCCGGCGATGATGGCCGACATGACGTCCAACCCCTTCGGGAACACCTTCTCGTCGACCTTGATGCCGCACTTGGGCGCGATCTCCTTGATGTAGGAAACCGCACCGTAATGGGCGAATTTGAGGTTGCCGAGCCGGACGACTTCCTCGGCCTGCGCGCCGCCCGCGATCAGCATGGCGGCGAGAACGAATGCCTTCATTTTCATCGTGATGGTCCCTGGGGGTGGTTGAAATATGGTGGGCCGATCATACCTGAACTGTCCGGGTGCTTGCGGTAAAATGGCTCCCTTTCGCATCCAGCTATATTAATTAGTAGGTTCATCATGCTAGATAACTTGACCCAACGCCTGGCCAAGGTCGTCAAGACCATGCGCGGGGAAGCCCGGCTGACCGAGTCCAACACCGCCGAGATGCTGCGCGAGGTGCGCATGGCGCTGCTGGAGGCCGACGTCGCCCTGCCCGCCGTGCGCGAATTCGTCGCCCGGGTCAAGGAAAAAGCCCTGGGCGAGGAAGTCATCGGCTCGCTCTCGCCCGGACAGGCCCTGGTCGGCGTGGTGCAGCGCGAACTGGCGGACCTGATGGGAGCAGACCTGGGTCCGGACGCCGCCCAGCTCTCCTTCGCCACCCAGCCGCCGGCCATCATCCTCATGGCCGGCCTGCAGGGCGTGGGCAAGACCACCACCGTCGGCAAGCTGGCCAAGTACCTGCGCGAGAACCTGAAGAAAAAGGTGCTGACCGTGTCGGCCGACGTGTACCGTCCGGCCGCCATCGCCCAGCTCGAGACCGTGACCAAACAGGCCGGCGCCGACTTCTTCCCGTCCGCCGCCACCGACAAGCCGGTCGACATCGCCCTGGCCGCGGTGGACTGGGCCAAGCGCCACTACCACGACGTGCTGATCATCGACACCGCCGGCCGCCTCGCGATCGACGAAGCGATGATGCAGGAAATCGCCGCCGTGCACGCCGCCGTCAAACCGATCGAAACCCTGTTCGTGGTCGACGCCATGGTCGGCCAGGACGCGATCAACACGGCCAAGGCCTTCAACGAAGCCCTGCCCCTGACCGGCGTGATCCTGACCAAGCTCGATGGCGATTCGCGCGGCGGCGCGGCGCTGTCGGTGCGCCACATCACCGGCAAGCCGATCAAGTTCGCCGGCGTGTCCGAAAAGCTGGAAGGCCTGGAAGCCTTCGACCCGCAGCGCATGGCCAACCGCGTGCTCGGCATGGGCGACATCCTGGCCCTGGTCGAGGAAGCGCGCAAGGGCGTGGACGTGAAGGCGGCCGAGGACCTGGCCAACAAGATCAAGGTCGGCGGCAAGTTCGACATGAACGACTTCCGCGCCCAGCTCGGGCAGATGAAGAAGATGGGCGGCCTGTCCGGCCTGATGGACAAGCTGCCGGCCCAGTTCCAGCAGGCCGCCGGGGCGGCCAACATGGACCAGGCCGAGAAGCAGGTGCGGCGCATGGTCGGCATCATCGACTCGATGACGCCGGCCGAACGGTCCAAGCCGGAGCTGATCAAGGCCACCCGCAAGCGCCGCATCGCGGCCGGCGCCGGGGTCCAGGTGCAGGAAGTGAACCGCATGCTGAACCAGTACGAGCA
>DASRUW010000259.1:0-9336 GCA_035655255.1 Telluria sp.
GACGTCGAGGCGGGAGCGCGCGCCCCCGCCGCCAGCCTGCGCTGGCAGCTGGAGAACACGGCCTATCCCTATACGATCCGCAGCGCGGCCCTGTCGGCCCGGGCGCGGCCGGGCGGCGTGACGCTGGGACGCGGCCGGATCGCCGGCCTCGTTCCCGGCGCCGGCGTGCCGGTCGACGCGCGCCTGGTCCTGCCGGCGGGGACCGTGCCGCCGCGCTGGTCGCTGGCGGCGCTGCGTGCGGCCGGCTCCGCCCTGGTCATCCCCGGCCAGGTGGAAGTGCGGCTGGACGCGCAGCGGCTGGAACTCTCGCCCGCGTTCCGCGCGCGCATGGAGGCTCTGTTCCCGGGCGATCCGTTACCGGACATCTTCACGCCGCCGCCGGGTATCGCGGCCGCCACCGCGGTTCTGCCCTTGCAGGTGCGCGTGCATTACAGCGCGGCGCCGCTGGCGTTCGCGGCCGCGGCGGCGGCGGGGCTGGCGCTGGCGGCGCTCGCCGCAGCGCAGTTCTACCGCCGTCCGCGCCGGGTGCGCGTGACGGTGGACGGCGAGCCGCGCACGATCCATGCGCGCAGCGGCGCCACCTATCCGATCCATGACCGCGCCGGGGACGAAGTGGCGCGGCTTGAGACCACCCTGTTCGGCCACCGGCTGCGCGTGCTGCGCGAAGGCGCTTCCGTGCTGCTCGGCCCCTGACCCGATATCGAGAGGAACATCATGCAGGATTCCGCCAAGACCAGCGACCCGGGCTTTCGCCTGCCCAAGGACAGCGCGCCCGCGCCGCCAGCCGCGCCGCAGCAGATGCAGGTGGTGCCGGCCACGCCGCTGCCCGCGGCCGACACCTCGGTGCGCGATACCGCCATCGGCGGCGCCGTGTTCCTGGCGCTGCTGGCGGCCTACTTCTTCGTGCGCGGGGCCTATGTGCACCACCTCGTCGTCAAGCGCGTCGCGCCGGCCGCCGCGTCCAGCGCCGGGTGGCTGCTGTTCGTGGGCCTCGCATTCGTCAGCGGCGCGGGCATCCTGGCCGCCATCAACGCCGCGCGCTACCTCACGTGGAGCACCGCCGGTCCGCTGATCCTGACCGGCCTGCTCGCGCTGGCCGGCGCGCTGTGGACCGGACGCCGATAGGAGAACGCCATGACCGACGCCACCAATCTCGAATTGAAAGTCGACCTGCGCCCGACGCTGTTCATCGGCGCGGGCGGCACCGGACTCGAAGTGCTGCTGCGGATCCGCCGCCGCATCCTGTCCGCCGTGTGGAACCCGCGCCAGCCGGTGCGCCTGAACGCCATCGGCCAGTTTCCCGCCGCGCGCTTCCTGCACCTGGACCTGGACAGCAACGCCGTCATCGACGACGGCAAGTCGCGCCAGGCCGATCCCTGGTACGAGCAGGTTCGCATGGCGGACGAGGAACGCCTGGTCGAGACGCTGGACCTGGCCCAGTACCACGAGTCCGACGACAGCCTGGCGCGCTTTCCGCTGGTCGAGCAGTGGATGCCGCTGCGCCCGCGGAAGATGCGCACGCTCGGCATCGATCCGGCGCAGGGCGCGGGCCAGATCCGCGCGCTGGCCCGCCTCTACCTGTTCGACAAGTATCCCAAGCTGCGCGCGCGCATCAAGGGCGCGCTCAATGCCCTGGGCAGCAATGCGGGCGTGGCGCGCAAGGAGGAGTACGCGCGCCTCGGCCTGCAGGTGGACACCTCGCGCTTTCGCGTCGTGGTGATCGCGTCCAACGCCGGCGGCACGGGCGCGGGCACCGCGCTCGACCTGGGCTGGCTGGCCAAGGCCATCGCGCGCCAGGAGGTGCCGGAGAGCCAGGTCGACCTGGTCATGCTGATGCCGTCGGGCTTCGCGCGCGCCAACAAGGAGCGCACGGAGGCGAACGCCTACGCCACGCTGATGGAGCTGGAGACCGCGATGCGCGACATGGACGCGAACCTGCGCTGGGCCGAGCCGGACAGCCTGGCCGGCCGCGGCACGCCGTTCGACGACGTCTACCTGGTCGACAACGCCAACCTCGCCAACAAGGCGACCGACGACCTGCGCGATGTCTACCAGATGGTGGCCGACACCCTGTTCGAGGACCTGGCCTCGGCCGATTTCGCGAGCCGCAAGCGTTCCGTCGCCGTCAACCAGCAGCAGCACAAGCTCGGCCCGTTCAATCCGCGCGTGCCGGAACAGCGCTTCGGCGACATGCGCCTGTCGTACTCGAAGGCGTATTCGGCGTTCGGCCAGGCGGTGCTGGACTCCCAGCAGCACGTCCGCGCCGACATCCGCGCCTACGAACTGGCCGGGCTGATGGTGAAGGCGTTCTTCGGCCTGGCCGGCAGCGACGCCGCCCCGGCGCGCCGCGCGGGAGACCATGACCGGGACGGCTTCATGCGCGAGCAGCTCGGGATGGCGGAAGTGCCGTTCACGGATTTCCCCGATTTCCGCAAAGGGACCGTGGACACCAGCCCCTTCGGCGACGTGGCGCTGACCGGCTTGCTGCTGCAGGACAAGGATGGCCGCTCCCTGCTGGAGCGTGCCGAAAGCCGCGTGCAGCTGGAGCTCGACCGGATCATGGCCTCCTATGCGCCCAAGGACTGGCGCGAACGCGTGGCCGAGCTGGTGCCGCTGCTGGAACGGGACGCCATCCGCGAGGCCGGCGCCGCCGCCGAGACGGGCGAGGACCGCATCAAGCGCCATGCGCTCGAACTGGCCGGAAGCTTCCGCGAACGCGCCCGCGCGCAGCTGTTCGCGCTGCTGGACGACCGGCGGCAGGGCGGTCTCGAATTCGTGCTGTCGCTGCTGGAGCAGGTCAAGGCGCGCTATGCGCAGCGCGACCTGGCCGCGGCCGAACGCAACGCGCGCCGCTACCGGGAGGTGCGCGATGCGCTGCGCACGCGCCAGCTCGAGGATTCGCTGAACCGCCTCACCCAGGCCACGCGCGGCTTCTTCGGGCGCGATGTCCATGCGCGCGAGGTCATGGCGCACCTCAAGCGCGACATCGCGGACTACCTGCGCTTCCATCTGCTGTCCGTGGCGGCGGCCCAGGGCGCCGAAGTGATGCGCTCGGTGTCGGGCTGGCTGGGGGAACCGCAAACCCCCGACGCGCAAGGCCAGGTCCAGTGGAGCGGGATCGCGGGCGAATTCCAGGAGGGGCGGCGCTGCGTGCAGGCGATGCTGCTTGCCGTGGACCGCCGCGTGGCGCAGCTGCGGGCCGACGCGGGGCACGATCACGCCACCTGCCTGGTGCTGGCCGGCGGAGATGCGCCCGAGGCGCCGCGCCTGTCCGGCGACGTGGCGCAATGGAGCGAGGAAGTGCTGCTCGAATTCGGCGGCTCCGCGCAGCTGTTCGCCCAGCTGGCCGAGGAAAAGACGCGCGCGCAGCTGCTGCACAAGCTGCTGCGCCGCGCCCAGGCCCAGTTGGGACAGGAGGAGCTGGGCCGCCTGTCCCAGCCCGACCCGCTGCTCGAGCGCCTGGGCGGCATGACGCCGCAGGAGCGCCAGCGCCTGTTCACCGAATGGATGCGCAGCGCCATGCCATGGCTGAACGCGCGCTTCCAGGCCGAGTTCACGCCGCATGCGGACCAGTTCAAGTGCTTTGTCGGCGTCGGCGACGTCGCGGCCTGGAAGCGGCTCGAGCCGGAGATCCGCGCCGCGGTGCCGGCCGGTTTCTTTCCCGGCGACCGCCTGAGCGTGGTCGCCACCGGCCTGCCCGGGCGCGCGGTGTGCTACGTGGAGCTGTCGGGCATACCGTTGACCGTCCTGCGCGGCCTGCCGACCTGGCGCACCGCATACCAGCTCGAGAACCCGAAGATCCCCACGCACCTGCACTTCGACGCCACGCGCTTCCGCCACCCGATCGTGCCGTCGATGGACGAGCTGCACCGCCTGGCGGACGACTTCGAGCTGTTCCTGCAGGCGCAGGCGCTCGGGCTGGTGCGCCGCCGCGCCGACGAGCCCGAGCACGAGGCGGCCTTCCAGCCGGCCGGCCAGTACCTGTTCGAGGTGGAGCAGGGCTCGGGCGAGTGGCTCCAGATCGGCAACGAGCGGGCGATCCGCGCCAACGGACTGCCGTCCTGGAATCGGGAGCGCATCGCGGAGGCGGTGCGGCGCCGCACGGCGGAACTCGGGCCGTGGCGCCTGCTGCTGCTCGTGGCCCTGATGCGCTTTACCCAGCACCGCGTGTATGCGCCGCGCCTGGACAGCGACGAGACCGGAGCGCAGCAGCCCGCCCCGGCGCTGCCCCACGTGTGCGCGGGGCGGGTTGCGGTCCAATGGCAGGAGCGGCTGCGGATGCTCGATCCCGCGCTCGGCGCGGCGGAGCTCGAGCGCGCGGCGGCGCTGCTGGCGCAGTGGAGCGAGCCGGTGCCGGGATCGGCCGCCGACGCCTACGCCTGGGAGGTGCAGGGGAGGGTGGACAAGCGCGCCCTGCGCGCGGACGTCGCCGCGTCGGACGAACGGGCGGCCGCGGTGTTCTCGGCGGCCGCGCCGGCGCTGCTGGGCGCGCGCTACAAGGTCTACGCCGACGGCTGCCAGCACGGTCCTTATGCGCTGGACGAACTGGCCGTGCGCGTGGCGGGCGGCGCCCTGCCGCGCGAGACGCTGGTGTGGAACATGGCGTGGGACCCGCGCAGCGCCAAGTGGCGTAGCGCCGGGGTGGAGCTGGCGGGCCTGTTCGAACAGGTGGTGCCCGATCCCGACGACGGCATTCCCGATCCCGAATGACGCCGGACTCCGCCACCGCGGCCTGGCGCTGCGTGCGACCCTCATGCGGCAAGGCGCTGGCGCACCGGACGCGCTTCTGTCCCTATTGCGGCGCGGCGCAGGCCGCCAGCGCGGGCGCGCCAGCCGCCCCGCCGGCCCCGCCGGCGGCGCTGCCCAGTCCCGGCGCACCAATCCAGCAAGCGGCCGCCGCGCCGCGCCGGCAGGCGCCGGCCGCAGCGCCGTCATCGAAGGCCGCGGCACCGGCCGCCAAACCCGCGGCAGGGCGCGGCCCGAGCCTGCGCACGCTGTCGTGGGTCTTCGTGGTCCTGCTGGCCGCCTGGCTGTGGCTGCGCCCGTCGCGCCTGGACAAGCAGGTCGAGCGCGCGGCAACCATGGCCGCGGCCTGCCAGACGTCCGGCGCGCGCGCCGAACTGGCGCGGTTGAAGGAACTGGAAGCGAGTCCGCGCCAGCTGGCGCGCATCGAAGCCGCCCTGGCGGCGGCGCGCCCGGCTTGCGAGCGCCCGGCCAGGGCCGCCACGTCCTCGGCGCAAACCCTGATCGCAGACGCGCGCCGTGCGATGGCCGCCGGCGACTTCGACAAGGCCGTCAACCGCATGGAAGTGTGCGCGGCGATGACGGGAGCGCCCGAATGCGCGCCGGTGCTGCGCAAGGCGCGCCGCCTCCAGGAGGCATCCGCGCGTTGCCGCGCGAGCGGCGGCGCATGGAGCGGCGAGCGCTGCGCCGATTAGTCGGAGGGGACGGGCAGCAGCTCGACGGCCAGGCCGGACAGGACGGCGTTGCCGGACAAGGGATCGCGCAGATTCTCGTCGAGCAGGGCGTTGATGTTGGCGCCGGGGCGGGCCGCCGCCAGGTGCTGGCCAGTTCCCGCCAGGTCGTGGCCCCAGCCGTGCGGCAGGCTGACGACGCCTTCCATCATCTCGCCGCTGACTTCCACCGTCACCGCCAGCGTGCGTCCGCCGGCGCGCAGCAGGGCGGCCCCGCCGTCGGTCACGCCGCAGCGCGCCGCGTCCGCCGGATTGACCAGCAGGGTGCAGCGGTACGGGCCTTTCGCCAGCACCGGCAGGTTGTGCATCCAGCTGTTGTTGGAGCGTAGCTGGCGCCGGCCGATCAGCACCAGCGGGCTGGCCGCATCGCCGATCCGCGCTTCGGCCCGCGCGAGGTCGGCCAGCAGCGCCGGCGGCGCGAGCTCGATGCGGCCGCCCGGCGTGCGCAGCAGCTCCGGCACGCGCGGCGCGAGCGCGCCGAGGTCGATGCCGGACGGCGCGGCTTTGAGCCTGGCGAGAGTGAGGCCATCCGGCACGCGGCCGAACTGGTCGCCGTACGGACCGCTGCGCAGGCCGAGGTCGAGCAGCCGCTCGGGACCCGGCGCGGGGCCGAGAGCGGCCATGAGCGCGCCGCTGGCGGGACCGGCGGACTTCTCCAGTTCCTCCCGCAACAGGTCCTCGTCCAACGCGGCCAGGTCCGCATCCGCACCCTGGCCGCGCAGGATGGCGGTCAGGCGCAGCATCGTCTCCCACTCCTCCGGCGTTCCGGCGGGGCGGGGCAGGACGGGAGGACTGTAGCGCGCGTGGTTGCGGCAGGCGAGCTGGGTGAAGGCCACGTCGTAATGCGCTTCTTCCAGCGGCGACAGGCCGGGCAGGATGACGTGCGCGTGGCGCGAGGTTTCGTTCAGGTAGATGTCGAGGCTGACCATGAACTCCAGCCGTTCCAGCGCGGCCGCCAGGCGCTGGCCGTTCGGCGCGGAGAGCACGGGATTGCCGGCGACCACGATCAGCGCACGCACCTGCCCCGCGCCCGGCGTCTCGATCTCCTCGGCCAGGCAGGTGATCGGCAGCTCGCCCGTGACTTCGGGCGCGCCCGACACGCGCGAGCGGTAGCGGCCCGTGGCGACGCCGCGTCCGGCGCCGGGTTTGCCGCGCGTATTGGCGGCGAAGGCGGGGGCGCGCGGGAACATCGCGCCGCCTTCCCGGTCCAGGTTGCCGGTCAGCGCGTTGAGCACATCGACCAGCCAGGAACAGAGCGTGCCGAATTCCTGGGTGCAGGTCCCGATGCGGCCGTACACCGCGGCGCGCGGCGCGGCCGCAAGCTCGCGCGCGATGGTGCGGATAGCGGCGGCGGGCAGGCCGCAGCGCGGCGCGACGCGCTCCGGCGCATACGGCAGCACGGCCGCGCGCACCTCGTCGATGCCGGCCAGGTGCGCGGCGAGCGCGCCCGGCCGCACCAGGTCTTCGTCGAACAGGGTGTGGGCCAGGCCGAGCAGGAAGAACACGTCCGCGCCGGGCCGGATGAAATGGTGGCGGTCGGCGGCCTGCGCGGTCTCGGTGCGGCGCGGGTCGACCACGACGATGCGTCCGCCGCGCGCGCGCAGGGCCTTGGCCTTGCCGCGGTAGTCCGGCACGGTCCACATGCTGCCGTTCGAGACCATCGGATTGGCGCCGATGACGAGCAGGTAGTCGCTGCGCTCGATGTCCGGCACCGCCACCGACAGCCAGCTGCCGTACATCAGGCCGCAGGCCAGCATCTTGGGCAGCTGGTCGAGCGTTGACGCCGAATACATGTTGCGTGTGCCGAGCGCGCGCGCCAGGCGCGGGAAATACAGCTGCAGCCCCATCTTGTGCGCGACCGGGTTGCCGAGCACCGTGGCGATGGCATCGGGACCGTGCGCGTCGCGCAGCGCCGGCAGGCGCGCGGCGATCTCGGCGAAGGCCTCGTCCCAGGTCGCCGGCACGAAGGCGCCGCCACGCTTGACGAGCGGCGTGCGCAGGCGGTCCGGGTCCTCGTGCAGATCCTTGAGGGCGACGCCTTTGGGACAGAGGTAGCCGCGCGAGAAGACGTCGGCGTCGTCGCCGCGCACGCGCGTCACGCGTGCGCCGTCATGTTCCAGCACCAGGCCGCAACTGGCTTCGCAGAACGGACAGATGCGGCGCGCGTCCAGGGGGAATCAGGCGGCCGAAGCCACCGCGGCGGAAGAGGAGGGTTTCGGCTCCGGCCAGCCGCCCAGCACGACCGACAGGTCGACGTAGCCGTTGCGCCAGGCGCGTTCGAGATCCTGTTCGACGGCTTCGAGCGAGACCTGGTCGTACTTGGCGAAGCCGCGCACGCCGTAGGCGCGGTTGCGGCCGTGGGCCTTGGCCAGGTACAGGGCCATGTCGACCAGGTTGACGGCGCGCTCCCACGGCAGGGGCTGGGAGCCCGGCACCAGCGGGAAGGGCGCGAAGCCGATCGACACATTGACCGAAATCTTGGTGTCCTGGTAGTCGATGGTGTGCGCGGAGATGCCGGACAGCAGGCGGCGCGCGATCTCCTCGATGCCGCTGCGCGGAATCGCGGGCAGGAAGGCCAGGAACTCCTCGCCGCCCCAGCGCACGATCATGTCGGTCTCGCGCAGGATCACGCGCAGGCTCTCGGCGATCATCCTCAGCACGGCGTCGCCGGCGGCGTGGCCGTAGGTGTCGTTGACGTGCTTGAAGTGGTCCACGTCCAGCAGGAACAGGGCGCCCACGATCTCCTCGCCCTGCAGGCCGGTCCCGCGCCGCTCGTTCTCGGCGTGGTTACGCATGAAGTCCTGGAAGTGGCGCCGGTTGTACAGCGCCGTGAGCGGATCGCGCGAGCTTTGCTGCTTCAGTTCGAGGTTCTTCACTTCGAGCTGGGCGTTCGTCTGGCGCACCTTGCGGTACAGGAGGCCGACGATCACCGCCACCAGGGCGAACACGACCGCCAGCAGCCACCACACGCGCTGCTGCAGGCGGCGGTTGTCGAGCTCCGCGCCCTTGACCTGGTTCTCGCGGCGCAGCAGCTCGATCTGCTTCTGCTTCTTCTCGGTCTCGTACTTCTCCTGCATCTCCCAGATGGCCTTCTGGCGCTGCTTCTCGAACAGTTCGTTGGAGAGCGCGCGCTCGCGGTGGTAGGCCTTGACCGCGCCGGCCATGTCGCCCACGCGCTCCAGCGCCGAGCCGTATTCGGCCATGATCGCCTGCAGGCTGGGTTTGTCGCCCTGCTGCTCGTAATAGGCCAGGCCGGTCTCGAAGGCGCGCTTGCCGTCGGCGATGCGGCCGGTGCCGAGCAGGGCCTGGCCGATGTTGATGCGCGCCGTCGCTTCGGTGGCCTGGTCGTTCAGCTTCTGGGCCAGACCGATCGCCTGCTGCGCGTAATTGAGCACCTTCGGATAGTTGTTGTCCTTGAGGTAGGCGTCGGACAGGTTGACCAGGGTGGTGGCCATCATGGTGTCGGCGCCGATGCGGCGTTCCAGCTCGAGCGCGTCCAGCAGGGCGCGCAGCGCGCGCTTGGGCTGGTGGCTGTCGATCGCGAGCGCGTACTCGGTCTCTTTCAGCGTGGCCATGCGTCCCAGCGAATGGGTCTGCATGGCGTAGCTGTTCGCCTCGTCGAGCACCTCGAAGCCCTTGTCGTACTCCTTCATCGTGTCGTAGAGCTGGGCCAGCGCGCGCAGGGCCATCGACATGGTGATAGGGCGGTTTTCCTGGCGCGCCAAGGCGACCGCGGACTGCAGCTTGGACAGCGCGGCGGGAAGGTTTCCTTCTTCGGCGTAGGACTGGCCGGACGAGATGGCCGTCTGTACCCGCAGGTAGTTGTCGTTGATCGTGTTGGCCAGCTTCTCGGTGTCCCACG
>DASRUW010000260.1:0-6467 GCA_035655255.1 Telluria sp.
GACCTGACCCTCAGCGGGTGAGCCGGTAGATGAGCAGGGCGGTCCGGATGGTGGCCCTTTCGATCGAGGCCGGGTCCAGGTCCTCGTCCGGGGAATGGGCGCCGCGGCCGCTGGCGCCCAGGCCGTCCAGGCTGTCCACCAGGGGCGCGACGAACTGGATGTCGCCGGCGCCGCGCTGGCCGGGCGGCACCGCGTCCACCGGACCCAGGCCGGCGTCGGCGCTGGCTTGTGAATACAGGGCCAGCAGCTTGCGGTTGCCGTCGGTGGGGGCCATCGGCGGGTAGGAATCCTCGAACTGGATCTCGGCGTCGGTGCCGGGCAGGTGCTGGGCGACGATGGCGCGCATCTTGGCGCGCACGCGGTCGCGCTGTTCGTAGGTCAGGTAGCGCAGGTCGCCCGTGACCACGGCGCTGTGGGCGATGACGTTGGTCTTGCCGAAGGCGGTGCCGCGGGCGGCGGCTTCGTCGTGGCCGGTTTCGGTGCCGCCGACGATGAGGCCGGGGTTGAAGGACAGGTCGGCTTCCGGTACCTCGCGCCGGAAACCGTCGATGATGCGGGCCGCTTCGAAGATCGCGCCGTAGCTGGCGCCGGGACGGAACACGGCGCTGGAATGGCCGGCGCGTCCGGTCACGCGCAGTTCCCATTGCGAGGACGAGCGGCGGCCGATGGTGGCGGTGGCGCGGCCGTCGGCGTCGAGCACCGTGCCTTCGAAGGCCAGGGCCACGTCGCTGCGGCGGGCCGCGTCCTGCATGTCGCGGCGCGAGATGGTCTTCGGGTCCCCGGCGTTCTCTTCGTCGCCGGTAAACATGACGGTGATGCTCGTGTTGTCCAGCGCGCCCGCGTCCTGCAGGGCGCGCAGCGCTTCGACCACGACCACGTCGCCCCCCTTCATGTCGTTCACGCCCTGGCCGTGGATGCGGCCGTCGCGCCATTCCCACACCGGCGCCGGACTGCCCGGTTCGAACACGGTGTCCAGGTGGCCGAGGAGGAGCAGGCGCTTGCCCTGGCTGCCGCTGCGGGTGGCGACGAGGTGGCCGGCGCGCTGCATCTCGGGCGGCATGTCGATCCAGCGGGTGGCAAAACCGAGCCGGCCGAATTCGGCGGCGAATACCTTGCCGACTTCGCGCACCCCGGCCTGGTTCATGGTGCCGCTGTTGATCTTGACCGTGCGCTCGAGCAGGGCCAGCGCCTGCGGGGCACGCGTCCTGACGGCGGCGACGATGCGTTCTTCGGTGGAGTCGAGACTGGCGGCGCTGGCCTGCAGGGTGCAAGCGGCAAGGAGGACGGCGGCGTGGCGGAATGCGGACATGACTCAAGGCGGATTGGAACGAGCCGTCACTCTACACCGGTTCGAATGGCCGGATGTTACAACTTGTACGGTTTCGTTCACGGTTCGGATACATGGCGTTGTTATGATTTCCACGCGTTCCCGATCAACCCACACGAAAGGAAGTCCGATGCGCCCGTTCTCCCGTCTCGCTGTCCTGGCCCTGCTGTGCGGGGCCGCTTCCCTGGCCCTGGCCGGTCCCTTGCGCGACCGGCTCAAGGAACGGCGCGCGGAGCGCATGCAGCAGCATGGCGCGTCCGAACTGGACGACGGTGCCGGCGGCCGCGTGGCCAAGGTGCCGGACGGGGTGAAGGTGGTGCGCAACGTCGCCTACGGCAGCGATCCGGCCCAGCGCTTCGACGTGTACATACCGCAGGGCGGGGCGCACAACGCGCCGGTGGTCCTGATGGTCCACGGCGGCGGCTGGAGCCGCGGCGACAAGAGCATGGCGACGGTGGTCGAAAACAAGGCGGCGCGCTGGGTGCCGCGCGGCGTGGTCTTCATCTCGATGGACTATCGCATGATCCCTGCAGCCAATCCGCTCGAGCAGGCGCGCGACGTGGCCCGCGCCGCCGCGGCCGTGCAGCGCCGCGCCGGCGAATGGGGCGGCGACGGCCGCAAGCTGGTGCTGATGGGGCATTCGGCCGGCGCCCACCTCGTCACCCTCGTCACGTCGGCGCGCGACCTCGGGTCCGAGGCCGGCATGCAGCCCTGGCTGGGCACGGTGGCCCTGGACGGCGCGGCCTACAACGTGGTCGAGATCATGCAGCACCGTCACTACGGCCTGTACGACGCGGCCTTCGGCACCGACCAGAATCTGTGGCGCGACGCCTCGCCGATCATGCGCCTGGACCATGCGACCGTGCCCTTGCTCGGCGTGTGTTCGTCGCGCCGGGAAGATTCCTGCGCCCAGGCGCGTGCTTACGAGGCGCGCACCACCGCGCTCGGCTCGCGCATGCAGGTGCTGTCCGAGGATCTGTCCCACCGCGAGATCAACGACCGCCTGGGCGAGCCGGGGGCCTACACCGATGCGGTGGAAGCATTCCTGCGCAGTCTCGATCCGGCGCTGGCGGGCGTCTTCAAGTCAAGATGATCATGGCGGCTCGCGCCGGCGCGTCTTCCTGACGGCGCCGTCCGGGCCGACCAGCACCACCACTTCGGCCGCGCCGCCCGGCGCCGGCACGTGGTACAGCCATACCTCGTAGCCGCTGGCGAAGACCATCTTGCGTTCCGGCGCGGCGGCGCGTTCCAGTTCCCCCTTCGGCGCACCGGCCTGCAGGTGCGGCGCCAGTGCCGCTTCCGGCACGGTGCGCACCTCCGGCGCACGCGGCGCGGCGCAGGCGGCCAGCAGGAGCAGGGCGGCGCATGCGGCTCTCATGGCGGATCTTCCATGTACTCGAATTCGACCAGCGTGTCGTCCGGCCAGGACGGATCCCAGATCGGCGCATGGTAGGTCCGGTCCAGCATGACCCGGCAGTCGCAATAGGGCAGGGTCTGCGGCGTTTCGCGGCCGCCGGCGTACAGCATCGAGAACGGCAGTTCCTCGCTGCGGGCGCCGGCGCGCAGGTGCACGCCGAAGATCGGGCGGTCGGCGAAGAACAGGTAGTTCCCGTCCGGCGAACCGCAGACGCGGTCCGTGTCCGTCAACAGCGCCCCCAGCCACGCGAACAAGGGCGACGTCGTCGAGATCAAGCCGGCGTCCATGCCGACCTTGCATTCGAGCCGCAGGTCGCCGAGGCGGCGCGCGCCCGGCGGCAGCCCGGGCGTCCGCACCAAGGCGCGCCAGGTCAGCGTGTCCGTCTTGCGGTTGGCGAGGACGGCGGCATCCTCGTCCCAGGCGCGCGTGTCGCGCGGGAGTAGGAAGCTCAGGTCCGCGTCCAGTGCGATGGGAAGATTCACGCTGTCGCCCGCCACGCGCAGGGTGATGCCTTCCATGCGCATGTCCGGACGGCGCGGCAGCAGGCGAAAGCGCAGCGTCGCCTGCGGAGCCAGCGCGTGTTCGCGGTCGAAGCGCTCCACGCCCTTGAGCATCTTGCGGTAGGACTTGTCGACCGGATCGCGCGTCGTCTTGACCACGACGGTGCCGGCCGGCTGCTGGGCCGCGACGCACCAGGGCAGCAACAGGGCGAGGACGTAAACACGAAATTTCATCTGCCCAGCATAGCGAAACCGGTTGCGCGGGCGCGCGCCGCTGGCGGGCCTTGTAAAGACCTTGGCCCAATGCTAGTCTGCAACTCAACGTTGAGAGAGGTGAGCCATGCGCGTCCTGCGCCGTGTCCTGATCTGGCTGGTCCTGCTGGTGCCTGGCTGGGCCGCTGCCACCGAAGTCATCCTGTACGCGTATCACCTCAAGCCGCCCTACATCGTGGACCGCGAAAAGGGCGTGGGCCTGTACTACGACCTGGCGCGCTACCTGAACGAGCATGTCCCCGGCTACACCTTCCGCACGGTCTATCTCCCGCGCCGCCGGCTCGAACACGATCTGGAACTCGGGCGCCTGAACGGCCTGGTGGTAGGCGTGAACCCGAACTGGTTCAAGGACGAGGCGCGCACGCGCTACATGTGGACGCCGCCGATCCTGCACGACGACGATATCGTGGTGTCCCTGAAGACCCGGCCGGTGAGATACGAGGGTCCGGAATCCCTGGTCGGCAAGCACGTCGGCCTGGCGATGGGCTATTACTACTTCGGCGTGGACGAGCTGGTGCGCGCCAACCGGGTGCGGCGCGACGACGCGATCAGCGAGGAAGCGAGCCTGGAAAAGCTGCTGCGCGAGCGCGTGGACGCGGCCATCGTCACGCGCCGCACGCTGGACTTCCTGCTGCGTCGCCATCCGGACTGGCAGGGCAGGTTCTACGTCGCCCACACGCCGCACGATTCCTTCGACCGCATGGTCCTGGTGCCCAAGGAGTTCGGCCACCTGATGCCGGACCTGAACGCGGCCCTCGGCCCGATCCTGCACGACCCCGAGTGGCAGGGCATGGTCCAGCACAACAAGTGAACGGCATGTTACAGTCCCGCCTGTTTTTTTGAACAGGAAGGGACTCGCATGCACTATCGACTCTTGGCGTTGAGCGCCGCCCTGGTGGCCGCCAACGCGGCGGCCGCGCCGCGCGGCTTCACGGTGGAAGACCTGGCGACGATGGAACGCGTCGGCAGCCCGGTGCTCTCGCCCGACGGCAGCCGTGCCGTGTACACGGTGCGCACCACGGACCTGGCCAAGAACCGCGGCCACTTCGACCTGTGGATGGTGGACCTGCGCGCGGCCAAGCCGGTCCCGGTGCAGCTGACGAACAACGCGGCCAGCAGCCTCGATCCCGAGTGGTCGAAGGCGGGCGACGCGATCTACTTCCTGTCCGCGCGCAACGGCTCCAACCAGGTCTGGCGCCTGCCGCTCTCCGGCGGCGAGCCGGCGCCGGTCACGAGTCTTCCGGTCGACGTCGAGAACTTCCGGCTGGCGCCGGACGGCACCCACATCGCGCTGTCGCTGGCCGTGTTCCGCGACTGCCCGGACCTGGCCTGCACCGCCTCGCGCCTGGACGCGCGCGCCAGGAACAAGGCCGCCGGCATGGTGTTCGACCGCCTGTTCGTGCGCCACTGGGACACCTGGGCCGACGGCCGCACCAACGTCCTGTATTCCGCGCCGCTGGACACGAGCGGCCGGGTGAGCGGCACGCCGGTCAGCCTGTCCGGCACCATCGACGGCGACGTGCCGTCCAAGCCGTTCGGCGACCATGACGAATACCGTTTCAGCCCGGACGGCAAGACCGTCGTGTTCTCGGTGCGCGTGGCCGGCAAGTCGGAAGCCTGGTCCACCAACTTCGACCTGTACAGCGTGCCCGCCGCGGGCGGCACGCCGCACAACCTCACGGCGGACAATCCGGCCTGGGACACCAAGGGCACCTACTCGCCGGACGGGAAGACGCTGGCCTACCTGGCCATGGCGCGCGCCGGCTTCGAGGCGGACCGCTTCCAGATCATGCTGATGGACGTGGCGAGCGGGAAGAAGCGCAAGCTCGCCGAGCACTGGGACCGCTCCGCCGGCGACATCCGCTGGACCGCGGACGGCAAGGCCCTGGTGGTCGATGCGCTGGACCTGGGCCAGCACAAGCTGTTCCTGGTCGACGCCGCGAGCGGCAAGGTGAGCGCGCTGACCGGAGACGGTTCCGTGGGCGGCTACGACCTGCGCGGCGACACGCTGGCCTACGCGCTGTCCACGCTGGCGTCGGACTCCCAGCTGTTCAAACTCCACCTGGGCGGCAAGGACGCCAAGCCGGTGCAGCTGACCTGGCAGAACGCAGCCAGGCTGGCCGACGTGAAGTGGGGCGAATATGAGCAGTTCTCGTTCGCGGGCGCGAACGGCGAGACCGTGTACGGCTACGTGATGAAGCCGTGGAACTACCAGCCCGGCAAGAAGTACCCGATCGCCTTCCTGGTGCACGGCGGCCCGCAGGGCAGTTTCGGCAACGGCTGGAGCTACCGCTGGAACCCGCAGACCTACGCGGGCGCCGGCTACGGCAGCGTGTTCATCGACTTCCACGGCTCGGTGGGCTACGGCCAGAAGTTCACGGACGCGATCAGCGGCGACTGGGGCGGCAAGCCGCTGGAAGACCTGAAGAAGGGCATGGACGCCGCCGTGGCCAAGTTCCCGTGGCTGGACCGCGGCCGCGCCTGCGCGCTGGGCGCCTCCTACGGCGGCTACATGATGAACTGGATCGAGGGGAACTGGCCGGACGGCTTCCGCTGCATCGTCAACCACGACGGCGTGTTCGACATCCGCGGCATGGCCTACGCCACCGAGGAACTGTGGTTCACCGAGTGGGAATATGGCGGCATGTACCACCAGGCCATCGAGGGCCACGAGAAATTCAATCCCGTGAACTTCGTCAGCAGGTGGAAGACGCCGATGCTGGTGGTGCAGGGCGACCTGGACTTCCGCATTCCGACCGCGCAGGGCCTGTCCACTTTCACGGCCCTGCAGCGCCGCGGCATCGAGAGCAAGCTGCTGGTATTCCCGAACGAGAACCACTGGGTGCTCAAGCCGGCCAACTCCATCCAGTGGCACCACACGGTGCTGGACTGGCTGAACCAGCACACGGCTAACTGACGTGGTTTTTTTTCAGCGCGCGACCGGCAGCTC
>DASRUW010000261.1:0-4289 GCA_035655255.1 Telluria sp.
ATCGTGATTCCGCAGATCGCCAGTGGCCTCCTGCTCGGCTACTTCACCAAGCACTTCTTCGGCGGCCACGCCGTGATGACGCTGGTGCTGGGTGGCGTGTCGATGGCGCTGGCCGGTGTGCTGTGCCTCATGGTGAGGGACGTGACGGCGGAAGCATGACGAAGCACGCACCGTCCCTGCGCCCGGGCGCGGCGTATCCGCTGGGAGCCCGCTGGGACGGTGCGGGCGTGAATTTCGCGCTCGCCGCGCCGCACGCCGAACGCGTGGTCCTGTGCCTGTTCGAGGACGGAATAGAGACGGCGCAGCTGCAGCTGCCCCTGTGCAGCGATGGGGTCTGGCACGGCTACCTGCCGGACGCCGGGCCTGGCCTGGTGTACGGCTACCGCGTGCACGGCCCCTACGAGCCGCAGCGCGGCTCGCGCTTCAATCCCGCCAAGCTGCTGCTGGACCCGTATGCCCGCGAGATCGTCGGGCAGTACACAGGGCAGCCTGGCTTTCGCGCCCACCTGGCGCAGGACCCCAATCATCCCGACCCCACCGACAATGCCGCGGTGGCGCTCAAGGCCCGCATCCCGTTCGACGGCTACGACTGGGAAGGCGACCAGCCGCCGCGCGTGCCGATGGCGCACAGCGTGCTGTACGAAGTCCACGTCAAGGGCCTGTCGGCGCGCCACCCCGACGTGCCGGAGGCACTGCGCGGGACCTATGCCGCCCTGGGCGAACCGGCCATCCTCGACCACTTGTCGCGCCTGGGCGTGACGGCGGTCTCGCTGCTGCCGGTGCACGCGCGCGCGGACGAGCCGCGCCTGCTGGAACTGGGCATGTCCAACTACTGGGGCTACAACACGGTCGGCTTCTTCGCGCCCGAGCAGCGCTATTGGTCCGGGCGGGAAGGCACCACGCCCGCGTCCGAGCTGCGCGACGCCATCAAGGCGCTGCACCGGCGCGGCATCGAAGTCATCCTGGACGTGGTCTACAACCACACGGCCGAAGGCGACGAGCACGGCCCGACCTTTTCGCTGCGCGGGATCGACAATGCGCTGTACTACCACCTCAAGCCCTGCGCGCCGGCCTATTACGAAAACTGGACCGGTTGCGGCAACAGCCTGAATCTCGAGCAGCCGCGCGTGCTGCAGCTGGTGCTCGACTCGCTGCGCTACTGGGTCGAGGCCTTCCACGTCGACGGCTTCCGCTTCGACCTCGCGCCCGAGCTGGCGCGCACGGCGGCCGGCTTCGCGCGCCACGGCGCCTTCCTGGCGGCGGTGGCGCAGGATCCGGTGCTGGCGCGGGTCAAGCTGATCGCCGAGCCCTGGGACATCGGCCCCGGCGGCTACCAGCTGGGGAACTTCCTGCCCGGCTGGTCGGAATGGAACGACCAATACCGCGACACCATGCGCAGTTTCTGGCTGGGCCACACCAGCACCCTGGGCGAATTCGCGCGCCGCTTCTCGGCCTCGTCCGACCTGTTCCGGCGCGACGGGCGCCAGCCTTCCGCCAGCGTCAACTTCATCGCGGCCCACGACGGCTTCACCCTGCGCGACCTGGTCAGCTACAACCACAAGCACAACCACGCCAACGGCGAGGACAACCGAGACGGCCACAACCACAACCGCAGCTGGAACTGCGGCGCCGAAGGCCCGACCGCGGACCTGGAGGTGCTGCGCCTGCGCGCCCGCCTGCAACGGGCGCTGCTGGCCACCCTCGTCTTTTCGCAGGGCACACCGATGTTGCTCGGCGGCGACGAGATCGGCCACACCCAGGGCGGCAACAACAACGCCTACTGCCAGGACAACGGCCTGACGTGGTTTGACTGGGAGCAAGCGGACCACCGCCTCGCGGCCTTTGTGGCATCCTTGACCGCGCTGCGCCAGCGCTATCCGGCGCTGCGCCATACCCTGTGGTTTACCGGAGAGCAGGGGGCGGACCGCGACAGTGATATCCTGTGGCTGGGCGAACATGGCCATCCGCTTACCGAGCACGAATGGCAGCATGGACGACGGCGCCTGGCGATCCGCCTGGGAGGAGCCGAACCCTGCCTACTGCTTATCAATGCCGAAGCGGCCGATACCGTCTTCCAGCTGCCGGAAGGGCAGTGGACGGCGCTGCTCGACACCAGTAACGAACAAGCGCCGCAGAGCGCACTGCAGGGGGAGGCCGCGGTGGCCGCCCGCTCGCTCGTGCTCGCGGTCCAGCACGAAAGGACAGCATGAGCATCATCACCGTTCCGGCCGCGCCCATCGACGGGCAGAAACCGGGCACCTCGGGCCTGCGCAAGAAGGTCACCGTATTCCAGCAGCCGGGCTATCTCGAAAACTTCGTCCAGTCCATCTTCGACGCCATCGGCCCGGCCGACGGCGCGACCCTGGTGCTGGGCGGGGACGGGCGCTTCCATAACCGCGCGGCGGTGCAGACCATCTTGCGCATGGCGGCCGCGCACGGCTTCGGCAAGGTGCTGGTGGGGCAGGGCGGCATCCTGTCCACGCCGGCGGCCAGCTGCGTGATCCGGGCGCACGGGGCGTTCGGCGGCATCATCCTCTCGGCCAGCCACAACCCGGGCGGCCCGGACGGCGACTTCGGCGTCAAGTACAACACGGGCAACGGCGGGCCGGCGCCCGAAAGCGTCACGGCCGCCATCTACGAGCACACGCGCCGCATCGAGCGCTATGCCATCAGCGATGCGCCGGACGTGGACATCGACACCCTCGGCACGCGCCGGGTGGAAGGCATGACGGTCGAAGTGATCGACCCGGTGGCGGACTACGCCCAACTGATGCAGCGGCTGTTCGACTTCGACGCGATCCGGTCCCTGTTCGGCCGGGGCTTCCGGATGTGCTTCGACGCCATGCACGCCGTGTCCGGCCCGTACGCGCACGCCATCTTCGAGGGGCTGCTCGGCGCGCCGGCCGGCACGGTCGTCAACGGCACGCCGTGCGAGGACTTCGGCGGCCACCACCCGGACCCGAACCCCGTCAACGCGGCCGACCTGATCGCGCTGATGGCGGGACCGGACGCGCCCGACTTTGGCGCCGCCTCGGACGGCGACGCGGACCGCAACCTGATCGCCGGCCGCGACCTGCCGGTGAGCCCCTCGGACAGCCTGGCCATCATGGCCGCGCATGCCACGTCGATTCCGGCCTTCCGCGCCGGCATCAAGGGCATCGCCCGCTCCATGCCCACCTCGGGCGCGGCCGACCGCGTGGCGCAGGCGCTCGGCGTGCCCTGCTACGAGACGCCGACCGGCTGGAAGTTCTTCGGCAACCTGCTCGACGATGGCCGCGTGAGCCTGTGCGGAGAGGAAAGCTACGGCACCGGCTCCGACCACATCCGCGAGAAGGACGGCGTGTGGGCCGTGCTGTACTGGCTCAACCTGCTGGCCGCCAGCGGCAAGTCGGTCAACGACATCGTGCATGCGCATTGGGCGCGCTTCGGCCGCAACTACTACTCGCGCCACGACTACGAGGCGATCGACGCCGCCGTCGCGGAAACGCTCATGGGCGAGCTGCGCGCGCGCCTGCCGGCCCTGGCTGGCCGGCGCTTCGGCGCCTACGAGGTGGCGCTGGCCGACGATTTCGCCTACCGCGATCCGGTCGACGATTCCGTCTCCACCCACCAGGGCGTGCGCGTGGTGATGACGGACGGCTCGCGCATCGTGCTGCGCCTGTCCGGCACCGGCACCGAGGGCGCGACCCTGCGCCTGTATCTCGAACGTTACGAAGCCGATCCGGCCCGCCACGCCATGCCCACGCAGGAAGCGCTGGCGGAACTGGCCCAAATCGCCGATGAACTGGCCGGCATCCGCACCCGGACCGGCCGCCAGCAACCAACCGTGGTGACCTGACATGAATACGCATGACGACGTAGCACTGGCCCGCAATCTCCCGAAAAGCACGGTGGCGCTGGTCCTGGCCGGCGGCCGCGGTTCCCGGCTCGGGCCACTCACGGGCAACCGCGCCAAGCCGGCCGTGTACTTCGGCGGCAAGTTCCGCATCATCGATTTCGCGCTGTCGAACTGCATCAACTCGGGCATCCGCCGCATCGGCGTGCTCACGCAATACAAGTCGCACTCGCTGCTGCGCCACCTGCAGCGCGGCTGGAACTTCCTGCGCGGCGAGGCCAACGAATTCATCGACCTGCTGCCGGCGCAGCAGCGCGTGAACGAGGCCTACTGGTACCGCGGCACGGCCGATGCGGTCTACCAGAACATCGACATCCTCAAGTCCTACGGCCCCGAGTACATCGTGATCCTGGCCGGCGACCACGTCTACAAGATGGACTACTCGCTGATGCTG
>DASRUW010000262.1:0-2884 GCA_035655255.1 Telluria sp.
CTGACCTGGCTCGCCGGGCAGCGGCGCGCCGGACGCATGATCGTCGTGGACGCCAACCTGCGCCCGAGCGTGATCGCCAACCTGGAGGCCTACCGCGTGAACGTGCTGCGCGCCTTGCAGTTCGCGGATCTGGTGAAGGTAAGCGACGAGGATCTGGAGGCACTGGGCGTGACGGCGCTGGACTTGTTCGACCTCTGCCCGGCCCGGCTGGTGGCCTATACGCTGGGCAAGGATGGAGCGGCCCTCCTGCTGCGCGGCGCCGCTGGCATCGAAGAGGTGAAGGCGCGCGAGATGCGTCCGCTGACGGTGGCCGACACGGTCGGCGCCGGCGACAGCTTCCTGGCCGGCCTGCTGGTCGCGCTGCTGGCGCAGGCCGATGGGAGGGCGCTCGAGCCGCGCGCCCATCTGGACGCGCTCTCGCGATCCGCCCTGGACGGCATGTTGCGTCATGCGCTCGCCACCGCCTCGCTCAACGTGCAGCGCCAGGGTTGCCAGCCGCCGACGCTGGCGGAGGTCCAGGATTGGCTGGATTGGTGATACGATATTTACATGCGATCGCGTCTCCGCTTGTTCCCGGCCTGCGTGCTGGCTGCGCTGTGCGCGGCCGGCGCGGACGCATCGGCGGGCTGCGACAAGACCCTCAGCATCGCTTCCAGTGACTACGCGCCTTACGTGTACCGGGACGCGCAGGGCAAATGGGTTGGCCTCGACGTCGAGCTGATGCAGGCCATCTTCAAGGAGGCCGGCTGCGCCTACCGCTTCGCGCCCCTGGTCGCCCCCAAGCGCATGGTGGAGACGGTCAGTTCGGGCCGGACCGACGTCATGCTCGCCGCCTCCGACTCCGCCGAGCGGCGCGTGAAGAACCGCTTCGGTCCGATGTACCGGTACGAATCCGTCTCGCTGGTCGGCCTGGCCGGGAAGACGGACGCCTTCCGCCAGGTGCGCAACTTCCACGACCTCAAGCAGCTTGGCTTGCGGCTGCTGCTGCCCAACGCCGGCTGGTTCGGCGACGACTATGCGCAGGCGCTGCCGGAACTGCGCGCGGCCGGCCTGGCGGTCGAATTCACCTATCTTGACCAGGCCGTGCGCATGCTCAAGGCCGGGCGCGGCGCGCTGCTCATGAGCGACACCGCCGCGATCTTCGCCGCCGCCAGGCAGGAAGGTGTGGCCATCGAGGCGATTCCCTACACCGTGACGCGGGCCCCGGTGCACATGATGTTCAGCAAGGCGAGCGTGAGCGAACACGACTTCCAGTTACTTGGCGATGCAACCCGGCGGTTGGAAAAACGTGGCGTGCTGGAGACCATCCGCCGCAGCTACGGCCTGCGATAGCGGCAAGCAACCAACACCTTTGCCGAGATTGATACATACGTTGAGTTGCGGCAATTTCCTTGTGCTAGAGTGAGGTGGTCAACGGCAGCCCGGGAGGCTCCCCATGCGACCGCTCTTCTTCCCTCGTATTCACGCGCCGGCCCTTGGCCTGATGCTGTTCTGTCTCGCTGCGCTGCCCGCGCGCGCCGACGCCGCACGGGACCGTCTCACCAGCGCCGCCGAAGCGGCGGCCTATACGCCCGAGCGTGCTCTGCCCCTGTTGGACCAGCTCTCTGCCACGGCCGCGGACCGCGTGCTGCTGCTCCATACGCGGGGCGTGGCGCTGGCCGGCCTGAACCGGGGCACGGAGATCGAGCCCATCGTCGCCGAGTTGAAGGCCATCGGCACACCGGACGCCGCCACCTCGGCGATCCTGTTGCAGGCCCTGATGCACGGCACGCAGGGCGAGAACGCGAAGGCGCGGGCCGACTGCCAGGAGGCGGTCAACAGCCTGAAGCCGGGCGTGAGCGAGGGCATGCGGGCCCGTGCCTACGTCTGTCTCAGCTCGACGAACGCGGCGCAGGCGAACCTGCCGCTGGCCTTGCAGAATGCCCAGGAGGCCGTGCGCCACGCGCGCGCGAGCGGCGATGGACATGTCCTGTTTCTCGCCCTGTCGCAGATGTCGCATGTCTGCGCCCTGGGCAAGGAGTGGAGCAACGCGTTCGCGCTCAACCTGGAGGCCCGCGACCTGGCGCGCAAGATGCAGTCTGCGGGTGCGCTGGCCGACACCTTCGCCAACGAATACCGCTACGCCAGCGAGCAGGGCCAGCTTGCGCGCGCCGCCGCGGCCCTGTCGCAGGCGCTGAAGCTGCAGCGCGAGAGCGGCGCCAAGCGGCGCGAGCTGGTTTCGCTGGTCAACTTCTCCGACCTCTACCTGCGCCAGAAGAACTACCAGGCCGCGCTGAACGTTGCACGCGAGGTGATCGCGTTCGACGGCGTCTACATGAACAAGGGCCGGATGGCGACGGCGCGCGTCAACCTGGGCCATGCCTTGCTGGGCCTCGGCCAGATCGACGAGGGCAGGCGCGAATACGAAGCCGGCATGGCGCTTTACGAGCGGAGCGGTAACAAGGTCGGCCTGCAGGCGGTCCTGCTCGAATACGGACAAGCGCTGGAGGGGGCCGGCCTGTACCAGCCCGCGCTGGACGCCTACCACCGCGAACGCAAGATCTCCAACGAGTTGTTCGAGACGAGCCGGCAGCAGGCCATGGTCGAGATGCGCACCCGCTACGAGTCCGAGAACAAGCAGCATCGCATCGAGGAACTGTCGCGGGAGAACGCGCTCAAGGCGCGCGAACTGGAACACCAGCGCATGCAGCAGCTTCTGGGGCTGGCGCTGGCGGGCGGCTTCGCGCTCGCCACCATGGTGATTGGCTTCCTGTACCGGAACATGCGCAAGGCGAAGATCGTGGCCGAGAACGCGACCCGCCTGAAATCGGCCTTCCTGGCCAACATGAGCCACGAGATCCGCACGCCCATGAACGCCATCCTGGGGATGAGCCATCTCGCGTTG
>DASRUW010000263.1:0-8751 GCA_035655255.1 Telluria sp.
AGGCGGCGCAGGAGCGCATCGCGCCGCGCAACCAGACCGAGGCCGACTTGGCCGCCATCTGGCGCACCCTGCTCAAGCTCGACGAAGTCGGTGTCCGCGACGACTTCTTCGCCCTTGGCGGCCAGTCGTTCGACGCGGTCCGCTGCGTGGCCCTGATCCAGGAGCGCTTCGGCCGTGCGCTGTCGCTGTCGGACATGTGGCAAGGCCGTACGATCGAAGCGCTGGCGCGCCGGTTGACGGCTTCAGCAGACGCGCGCCACGCCCATCTTCAGCAGATCGGCCAACGCAGGCCGGGCCCGGCCCTGTATTTCGTCCATCCGGCGGGCGGGCAGCTGGTCGGCTACTACGACCTCGCGCAGGCGATGCAGCGCAACTGTGCCGGCTTCCTGGCAACGGCGGACGATGCGGCCAGCGATGGCCTGGCGACAATCGAACTGATCGCCGCGCGCTACGTGAGCGAACTGCTGCAGGCACAGCCTGCCGGTCCATACGCGCTGGCTGGCTGGTCCTCGGGCGGCTGCATCGCCTTTGAAATGGCCCTGCAGCTCGAAACCATGGGACACCAGGTCAACCAGCTGCTGCTGTTCGACTGCCCGGGCCCGCAGCTGCACGCCCGGATCGAAGAACTGGACATGATGCGCGGCTTCTTCGAAGACCTGGATCTCGGTCTCGACCTGGCCGGCATGGAGGCGGCGGCCCAAGAGGCGGCCGACACCGAGGCGCGTTTCGCCAGCGTTGCGCGCCACCTCGGGCGTGGCGGCGTGCGGCTGAATGCCGCCGACCTGTACCCCTTCTATCGCGTGTTCAAGAAGGTGGTCGATGCCGTGCGCGCCTACCGGCCGGTCCGCGCCTGCGCGGCGCGCCAGGTGCTGCTGCTGCGGGCCAGCGAGGGAAGCGTCGGAGAATTCCATGGACATCCCTACGGTGAGCGTGACGACTGGGGCTGGCTCGACCTGATCGATGGAGCGCTCCTGACGGCGTGGATGCCGGGTTCGCACTACACGATGCTGCGCGGCGCACACGCCTCCGCCGTCGCGGCGCTGCTCAACCGCCACGCTGCGTCCGCGCCCGCGGCCAGCGCTGCCTGATCGGGCCTGCCAGATGCCAGACACTATCGATGCACGCAAGGCCGCCATCGCGGCCTTCATGAAGAAGCACCAGCCAGCTCCCCCCGTTGCGGGGATCGTCCCGCGCGCGGCTGACGAAGCCGCCGTGCTGTCCTTCGGCCAGGAGCGCTTGTGGGTGCTCGACCGCATGGGCGCGGGTGCTGCCTACAATATCTCGGCCACCCTGCGCCTGAGAGGCAAGCTGGATGCCGACCTGCTTTGCAGCTGCGTGAGCACCCTGGTCGAACGCCACGCCATCCTGCGCGCCCGGCTGGCGCGCCGCGAAGAGGCCGTGCTCCAGGTGGCCGGGTCGGAGGCCTTCGGTGTCGCACGGCGCGATGCGAGCGGCCTGGCAAGAGATCAGCGTACCGCGCTCCTCGCGGAGCTGGAGTCCGAGGCGATCGGCAGACCGTACGACCTGGAGACAGGACCGTTGTTCTCGGCCCAGTTGATCCGGCTGGACGCGGAGGAGCATGTGCTGCTCCTGGCCATGCACCATATCGTGTGGGACGGCTGGTCCGGCCGCGTGTTCGCGCGCGAGCTGTGTGCGCTGTACGCGGCAAAGTCCAGGGACCCGGCAACGGACCCGCTTCCGCCCGCGCGGCTTCAGTTCGCGGATTACGCGGCTTGGCAACGCGGCGCCGCGGCGCAGACGGTCCTGGACAAGCAGCTGGCCTACTGGCTCGGCCATTTGGACGGCGCGCCCGCGCTCCTCACGCTGCCGACCGACCGGCCGCGCCCCGCGCTCCAGTCCTATGCCGGCGCGGTCCTCGAATTCGATATCGAAAGCACGCTGATCGAAGAACTTGCCGGGTTGGCCCGCGGGCGGCGCGCCACCTTGTTCTCGGCGCTGCTCGCGGTCTACTACGTGCTCCTATCCCGCTATTCCGGCCAGGCGGATATCTGCATCGGCACCCCGGCATCGGCGCGTACGCGCCCGGAAGTGCAGGATCTGGTCGGATTTTTCGTCAACACGCTGGCCCTGCGCATCCGCGCCACGCCGATGTTGCCGTTTGCGGACCTGCTGCGCGAAACTGCGGACGTGGTGCTGCACGGCCAGGCCAATCAGGAAGTCCCGTTCGAACGGGTGGTCGAAGCGGTCAAGCCGGAGCGCAGCACCAGCTATTCGCCGTTGTTCCAGGCGATGTTCGTGCTGCAGGAGTCCCTGGACGGAGTGATCGAACTGCCCGGCCTCGAACTGTCGCTCGGCACGCGCGACAGCTCCGCGGCCAAGTTCGATTTAAGTCTGACCGTAATCCAGGAGGCGGGTCGCTGGAAGGCTTCGCTCCACTACAACACCGACCTGTTCGACGCCGCCACGATGGCGCGCCTCGGCCGGCACTACGTCAATCTGCTGCGCTCCGCCGCGCGCTTTCCCGGCACGCCTGCCGCCGCGCTGGACATGCTGGACGAGACCGAGCGCCATCGGCTCCTGGTGGAATGGAACGCGACGGCGGCTGCCTATCCGCGTGGCTTGACCTTGCCGCGTATGCTCGACGCGCAGGCTGCGCTCACGCCGGACCGTCCCGCCGTGAGCGCGGACGGCGTGCGTTGGACCTATGCCGAGCTTCATGCCCGCGCCAACCGCCTTGCGCACTACCTGCGCGCGCAAGGCGTCGGACCGGACGTGGTGGTCGGCGTGGCCGCGGAGCGATCCGCCGAGATGGTCCTGGCGCTGGTCGCCATCGTCAAGGCCGGTGGGGCTTACCTGCCGCTCGATCCCGGCTACCCAAAGGATCGCCTGGCCTACATGATCGGCGATGCGCGGCCGCGCCTGCTTCTCACCCAGGAGCGGCTGCTGGCAGCCTGGGACACGCACACGGTGCCGGTATTCTGCCTGGACCGCGACTGGAATCGGTTGGCGGATTATCCCGAAACCGCGCCGCCCGACGCGGCCTGCGGGAGCAATCTCGCCTACGTCATCTACACCTCCGGCTCGACGGGCCGGCCCAAGGGCGTCGCGGTGGATCACGCCGGCATCGTCAACCGGCTCCAGTGGATGCAGGAGGCGTACGGCCTTGGCAGCGCCGATCGGGTGCTCCAGAAGACGCCGTTCAGCTTCGACGTCTCCGTATGGGAGTTCTTCTGGACCCTCGCGTACGGCGCAACGCTCGTCATGGCGCGCCCTGGCGGCCACCAGGACCCGCACTACCTTGCGGCGCTGATCGAGCAGGAGGAGGTGACGACCCTGCACTTCGTCCCGCCGATGCTGGAAGTTTTCCTCGACACCGCGGACCTGCGCCGCTGCGCCGGCCTGCGGCAGGTGATGTGCAGCGGGCAGGCGTTGCCCCTGGAGCTTCAACAGCGCTTCCTGCGCCAGTTGCCGTCCGTGCGGTTGCACAACCTGTACGGACCGACCGAGGCGTCGGTGGACGTCACCAGCTGGGAATGCCGGGACGACGTCGCGCTGCGCTGTGTTCCCATCGGCCGCCCGATCGCCAATATCCAGATTCACATCCTGGACGCCCAGCTCAACCCGGTCCCCGCCGGCGTGGCGGGGCAGCTTTTCATCGCCGGCGTGGGTCTGGCGCGCGGTTATCTGCACCGGCCCGAGCTAAGCGCAGAGAAGTTCGTGCCGAATCCATATGCAACGCAACCGGGCAGCCGCATGTACCAGAGCGGCGATCTCGCGCGCTATCTGCCGGATGGCAGCATCGAATACCTCGGACGCATCGACGACCAGGTCAAGATCCGCGGTTTTCGCATTGAGCTCGGTGAGATCGAAGCGGCGCTGGCCGCGCAGGAGGGTGTGCGCGAGGCGGTGGTCGTGGCCCGTCGCGACCTGCCGGGCGAGGCGCAACTGGTCGCCTACGTCGTCGGCGCAGGCCTCGATACGCAGGCCGGCGGACGCCTGCGCGCGGCGCTCGCGCAAACGCTGCCCGAGCACATGGTGCCGACCCATTGCGTGGTGCTGGATGCGCTTCCGCTCAGCGCCAATGGCAAGGTCGACAAGCGCGCGTTGCCCGCGCCGGACCTCAAGCTCGCGCAAGCGAAGTACGTGGCCCCGGTGAGCGCGACCGAAACGGCGCTGGCGGAGATCTGGGCCGGACTTCTCAACGCGCCCAACGTCGGTGTCAACGACAGCTTCTTCGACATCGGGGGCAATTCGCTGCTGGCGATCCAGATGCATTCCCGGATCTGCGAGCGCTTCGGCCAACGCCTCACGGTCATCGACCTGTTCCAACTGACCACCGTCGCCAAGCTTGCCGCATTCCTGGACCGGGTTGAGCCCGCAGCATGCCAGGAGGAAGAGGGCATGGCGCGCGGCGCCCAGCGCCGGGCGCGCGCCCAGCAGGCCGTTGCGCGGAGCGCGTTGCGCGCCGGCTCGCGCTAGTTCAACATCATCAGGCAAGATTATGACTGCATCATCCCTTCCTCCGGATCGCGACGATTCGCTGAGTGTCGCCATCATCGGCATGGCGGGCCGGTTTCCCGGCGCGGCCGACATCGAGCAGTTCTGGCGCAATCTGCGCGACGGGGTGGAGGGCATGCGCCGTGTCGATAGTGCCAGCGCCGCGCCTGGCTTCGTCAACGTGGTGTCCAGCATGGACGGCATCGACCAGTTCGACGCCGGCTTTTTCGGCGTGACGCCGCGCGACGCCGCGATCATGGACCCGCAGCAGCGGCACTTCCTCGAATGTGCCTGGGAAGCGCTGGAACACGCGGGCTACGACCCGCTGGCGGTGCCCGGATCGGTGGGTGTGTATGGCGGTGCGGGCATCAACACCTATCTGCTGGAGAATCTGTATGGCAGCGCGGGTATCCGCGCCTCGGTGGCGCCGATGCAGCTTGTGATCGGAAACCAGACCGACTTTCTCTGTACCAGGGTGGCGCATCAGTTCAATCTGCGGGGGCCGGCCGTGGTCGTGCAGAGCGCGTGCTCGACGTCCCTGGTCGCGGTTCACATGGCCTGCCAGGCGCTTCTCAATGGGGAGTGCGACATGGCGCTCGCGGGCGGTGTCGCGATCAACGTCCTGAACATGGACGGCTACCAGCACACCGAGGGCAGCATCTTTTCTCGGGACGGGCATTGCCGGCCCTTCGATGCCGACGCATCCGGCACGGTCGCCGGCAACGGGGCCGGCATCGTCGTGCTCAAGCCGTTGGCGCGGGCACTTGAGGATGGCGATACGATCCACGCCGTCATTCGCGGTTCGGCCATCAACAACGACGGTTCCGACAAGATCGGGTTCACCGCGCCCAGTGTGGCCGGCCAGGCAGCGGCGATCGCGGAGGCGCATGCAGTGGCGGGAGTCACCGGCGAAGACATTTCCTACATCGAAGCCCACGGCACCGGAACCAAGCTGGGGGATCCGATCGAAATCCAGGCGTTGCAGCAGGCGTTTTCTGCGTCCACGAGCGAGCGCGGATTCTGCGCGATCGGGTCGGTGAAGTCGAATTTTGGTCATCTCGATGCGGCTGCCGGCGTCGCGGGCCTGATCAAGACGACGCTAGCGCTGAAGCATCGACAGATTCCGCCCTCGCTGCATTTCGCCACGCCGAATCCGCACATCGACTTTTCTTCGACCGCGTTCCATGTCAACGCCGCCCTGCGTTCCTGGCCGGAGCGGGGCGGAACCCGGCTGGCCGGGGTTAGTTCGTTCGGCATCGGCGGCACGAATGCGCACGTGGTGGTGGAGGAATACCCACGCCCGGAAGCGGTGACGGAGCAGGGGCCCGAATTGCTGGTCCTGTCCGCACGAAGCCCAGTGGCGGCGCGGAACCAGGCGGAACGTCTGCGCGGCCACCTGGAAGGGTTGAATTTGGCGGATGCTGCGTACACCTTGCGGGTTGGCCGTCACACCTTCGATTGGCGTATTGCTGTCGCTTGCGATGATGCGGCGGCCGCTGCCGACGCCTTGCGCGCCGCGCGGCCGGTGCAGCGGCGTTCGTCGGGGCCGGCACCCGTCGCATTCATGTTTCCCGGCCAGGGAGCGCAATATGTCAACATGGCGCGCGGGCTGTACGAACGCGAAGCGGCGTTCCGGGCTGCGCTCGACGAATGCATTGCGGGCCTTGATTGCGGGCTGCGTGACATTCTCTTTCCGCCGGCGGGGCAGGAGGTCCAGGCGGCCGATACGTTAAGCCGCACCGAGTGGACCCAGCCGGCCCTGTTCTCGGTGGAATACGCCCTGGCGCGTCAGTTCATGCATTGGGGCGTTCAGCCCTCGGCGCTGGTCGGGCACAGCCTGGGCGAGTATGTCGCCGCCTGTATTTCGGGCGTGTTCGCGCTGCCGGATGCATTGCGCCTGGTCGCGGCGCGGGGACGCCTGGTCGCCGGTCTGCCGCGTGGCAGCATGCTGGCGGTGCAGTTGCCGGAATCCGAGGTGTCTCCTTTTCTTGGCGATGGACTGTGTCTGGCCGGGGTGAACGGCCCACAGGCATGTACGCTGTCCGGCGAGACGACCCGTCTGGCGGAACTGCAGTCGGTGCTGGAGGCTCGCGGCGTGGCATGCCAGGTGCTCGCCACCTCGCATGCCTTCCATTCTTCGATGCTCGATCCCGTGCTGCCGGAATTCCGGACGCTGCTGCAATCGGTGCCGATGCGGGCGCCGTCGATTCCTTACCTGTCCAATCTCACGGGCGACTGGATTACGCCGGAGCAGGCAACCTCTCCGGAATATTGGGTCAACCATTTGCGCGGCACGGTGCGGTTCGGCGAGTGCGTCGACAGACTGCTTGACGTCGATGGCCTGCTGATGCTGGAACTGGGGCCGGGCGCCGCGCTTTCCAATCTGGTTCGCCGCACCCGCAGGGAACACGGAAAGAACGCGCTGAACGTGCTGCCACACCGGCTCGCCACGGATTGCCCGCTGCGTACGTGCCTGCAGGCCCTGGGAGACCTTTGGTGCGCGGGCGCGGATGTCGATCTATCGGTGCTCGATACCGCGCCGCGACGCAGGATTCCGCTGCCGACCTATGCCTTCGAACATGCCAGATACTGGGTCGACGGCGCCCGCACCATGCATCAGGAGGCGGGCGAGAGCGCGGCCGAACCGGTGCTGCAGCAGCATCATCGTTCCGAAGGTCTCGGTCAATACGAGCCTGCCGCCAACGCTTCTGAGTCCGCCATTGCGACGCTCTGGGAGGAACTGCTCGGCATCGCCCCGATCGGCCGCAATGACAACTTCTTCGAAATGGGCGGCGACTCTCTCCTCGCGACGCAGGCGGTGTCGCGTCTGCGAGAAGTGCTTGGCGTCGAGTTTCCGTTGAATGCCTTCTTCGAGGCGTCATCGCTGGCTGCAATCGCCGAACGGGCATCGAACGCCATGGCGGCGACACAGCTGCCTGCGCTGGAACAGGTCGACCGTGATTCCGCGCTCGTACTCTCGTTTGCCCAGCAGCGCCTTTGGTTCCTGGATCAGCTTGAACCGGGCAGTCCGCTGTATAACATTCCCGTCGCGGTGCGCTTGCGCGGCAAACTCGATGTATCGGCGTTCCGGTCCGCCCTCAATGAAGTGGTCCGTCGACACGAAGCACTGCGCACCACGTTTGCCAGCGTGGACGGCACACCGGTACAGGTCATCGCGCCTGAACTCGTGCTGCCGCTCGAGGAGACCGATCTGTCCGGTCTGCCGCCGGCGGAGCGCGAAGCGCGAGCTCTTTGGCTGGGGCAGGATGAAGCGCAGTCGCCATTCGATCTGACCACCG
The DNA here is from genome assembly GCA_035655255.1 of Telluria sp. Lineage (GTDB taxonomy): Bacteria > Pseudomonadota > Gammaproteobacteria > Burkholderiales > Burkholderiaceae_D > Telluria. Next base: position 7,758 of record DASRUW010000263.1, read on the forward strand.
GTCCGCTGGTGCGCGCACGTCTCATCAAGCTGGCCAAGGACGAGCACATCGCTGTCCTCAACGCCCACCACATCGTTTCGGACGGCTGGTCGATGGGCGTGCTGGTGCGCGAAATGGGCGCCTTGTACGCAGCCTTCGCCGAAGGCAAGGCTTCGCCTTTGGCGCCGCTGCCCGTGCAGTATGCCGATTTCGCCCATTGGCAGCGCCAGTGGCTTTCCGGTGCGACCTTGCAGAACCAGCTCGATTACTGGAAGGAGCAGCTGTCCGGCGCGCCGGCCTTGCTGGCCCTGCCGACCGATCGCCCTCGTCCGGCCATGCAAAGCTACCGCGGCACGATCAGCACCTTCGAGATTCCGGCCGAAACCCTGGCTGGCCTGCACGCACTGGGGGCACGAGAGCAAGCGACGCTGTTCATGACGATTGCGGCTGCCTTCAACATTCTGCTCGCACGCTACAGTGGCCAGAGCGACGTATGCATCGGCACCGCCATCGCCAACCGCAACCGGGCCGAGACCGAGGATCTGATCGGCTTCTTCGTCAACACCTTAGTCCTGCGCACGCAAGTGGACGGCAGCCAGACCTTTGCTGACCTGCTGCGCGCGGTTCGCGCGACGGCGTTGGCGGCCTACGCGCACCAGGATGTGCCGTTCGAGCAGCTGGTGGAAGTCCTGCGCCCGCAGCGCCAGCTCAGTTACGCGCCGCTGTTCCAGGTCATGCTGGTCCTGCAGAACGCGCCGCTGGAGATGCGGTTGCCGGGCCTCGTGCTGGAGCCGGTGAACGGGGATAGCGGCACTTCCAAATTCGACCTGACCCTCAATCTGGCGGAGCAGGGCGGCAAGCTGGTTGGAACGATCGAATACAGCACGGACCTGTTCGACGCCTCGACCATCGAGCGCATGGCGCGCCACTTCACGAATCTGCTGGCCGCAGCGGCGGAGACTCCCGAGAAACGGGTGGACAGCCTGCCCATGCTCGATCCGTCCGAGCTTTCCAC
>DASRUW010000264.1:0-3133 GCA_035655255.1 Telluria sp.
AGGTGGCCACGCGGTGCTCCGCGTCGGTCTCCACCCAGCGCCGGTCGAAACCTTGCAGGCGGTAGGCATAGCGGTTGTGGCTTGGATTGGTGAAGTGCAGCGCCGCGAATTCGACCGCGAACACGGATTCGTCCGCGTTCAGGGTGAGCCGGGTCGGTGCGGTGACCGGGCCGGCCAGGCCGCTGTCGTCCTGCCGGCGCTCGCCGCGCAGGGAGCGGTTGAACACCGTGACGTCCGTGATCGCCACTTGCGGCGGGCTCGATTCCTTGTGCACCCGCGCCGGCTCGACCGCCGTCATGCCCTTGACGCTGCCGAAGTAGATCGCTCCGTCCGCCGCCGCGTAGGCCGCGCCCACGCCGAAGCCTTCGCCGGTGCCGTCGGTGGGCACGTAGCGCTCCATGCGGCCGCTGTCTGGATCGAGCCGCACGATGCCGGCCGACGTGCTCAGCCACAGCTTGCCGCCCTGGTCCGCGCGCAGGGCCAGCACCTTGGCCGTGCCGATGGCGGCCGGGAAGGGATAGGCGCGGAAGCTCACCTGGCCGTCGGGGCTGGCCAGCACTTCGTCGATGCCCTTGGCGGTGCCGGCCCACAGGCGCCCGGCCGGGTCCTGGTACAGGGTCGCCACGTTGTCGTCGCCGATCGAGCCGGGGTCGCCGGCCTGGTGGCGGAAATGGCGGAAGCGGCGCGTGCCCGGCTCCAGCAGGTCGAGTCCCCCGCCGTTCCATTCGGAGCCCATCCAGACCCGCCCGCGCCGGTCCTCGACGATGGCGGTGGTGCCGGTCACGCTGCGCGAGTCCGGGTCCTTGGGATCGGCCACGAACACTTCGGACAGGCGCCGCTGCGGGTGGTAGTGGATCACGTTGGCGCCGGTGCCCAGCCATAGCCAGCCGTCGGCGCCGGGCGCGATGGCGTTGATGAAGTCCGCCGCCACGGCGCCGAAGCGGATCACTTCGAAGCTGCCGTCCGGCCGGTCGAGCCGGTTCAGGCCCGCCGAGGTGCCGGCCCAGAGCGGCCCTTGCGGCTGCTGGTACAGGCTGTAGACGATGTCGTTGGACAGGGTGCCCGGCCGCGCCGGATCGGCCTGGTAGCGCCGCAGCACCGCGCCGGTGGCCGGGTCGAAGCGGGTCAGGCCGCTGTTGGTGCCGAGCCAGAGCTTGCCGTCGGCGTCGCCCGTCAGCGACTGGATGGCGTTGTTCGCGTTGGGCGTGCGTTCGTCCTCGTCGAAGGGGATCAGGCGGCGAAAGCCCCCGCTGTTCAGGTTCGCCAGGGCGATGCCGTCGGTGAAGGTGCCTACCCACAGCATGCCGCCGCGGTCCTGCAGGATGGCGCGCACGTGGTCCGACGGCAGGCTGTGCGGATCGGTGGCGCGGTGCACGAAGCGCTCCGGCGTGGACAGGCCCGGCACGAAGCGCAGCAGGCCGCCGCCCATGGTGCCGGCCCAGACCGCGCGCTGGCGGTCGGCGTAGAACCAGTTGATGCGCACCGCCGGCGCGGGCAGCAGGCGGCGCTCCTCCCACGGGCGGCGCGTGTCCCAGCGCAGGATGCCGTGCTCGGTGCCGATCCACAGGTTGCCGTCGGCGCCCTGGTGCAGGGCGCGCACGATATTGAGCTTGCTGTCCGGCTGGGCCGCGCTGTCGATCCGGTAGTGGCGGAAGCGGCGGGTGCCCGGTTCCAGGTAGTCGAGCCCGCCCGGCCAGGTGCCGGCCCACAGGCCGCCGCGCGCATCCAGGGCCAACGCGTTCAGGTCGTTGGCCGCCAGGCTGGCGGGATCGGCCGGGTCGTGCAGGTAGAGCGCGAACTTGCCCGTGTCCGGGTCGAAATGCTGCAGGCCGCCCCAGGTGGCCAGCCACATGCCCTGCCTGCCGTCGGGGACGATCAGCTTGACGATCAGCTGGCTGTTCGCCACCGAGGCGCCGGGCGGATGGAAGCGCGTGAAGTCGTTGGTTTCCGGATTGAAGCGCGCCAGCCCGTTCTGGGTGCCTACCCACAAGCGCCCGCGCGCATCCTGGTACAGGGCCGAGACGCGGTCGTGCGGCAGGCTGCGCTCGTCTTCGGGATGGTGCAGGTAGCGGGTGGCCTGGTAGCCGTCGTGGCGGTACAGGCCTTCGGCGTGGGTGCCGATCCAGACGAAGCCCTGGCGGTCCTGCAGCAGGCTCAGCACGGAGAGCGTGCTGGCGCCGAACGAGGACAGGCGCTCGAAGCGCAGGGGCGAGGTGGGCGCCGCGGCCGCGCCCGACGCCAGCAGGCACAGCGCCAGCAGGCCCGGCAGCAAGCGGCGGCCCAGGGCGGTCAAAAGCTCGGGCATCGTTGACTGTTAGTACTTACTCTCTGTCAACTGTGGGGCAGCGGCGGGGAGTTGTCAACCAGCTTCAGGCATGGCGGCGCGGCCGCAACAGGCGGCGCATCCAGCGCAGGGCGGGCGCCTCCACCCAATGCCAGCTGAACACGGCCAGCGGCACCAGCACCGCCAGGGTGGCCGCCAGCAGCGCCGGCGGCGCCAGCGGCGGCAGGGCCGCGCGCAGGATCAGGAGCACCGGCCAGTGATAGATGTAGATCCCGTAGGAATAATCGTTGCGGCGGATGTGGGGCAGGACGGTGCGGCGCGTGGTCCCGGCCCACAGCGCCAGCGCGCCCGCCAGCAGGGCGATGCCGAACCAGCTCGGCCCGGCGCCGAGCAGGGCGGCGTTGCGGGTCCAGTTCAGTCCCAGCAGGGCCAGGGCGCACAGGGCGTGCAGGGGACCGATGCGGGCGCTGGGCGCGATCGTGTACAGGAACATCCCGGTCAGGAACAGGGACCACATCCGGAGTTCCCAGATGTAGCCGGACAGTACCTGGGGCCACAGGTTGGCCGCCAGCAGCAGCACGACGGCGGCCCCGCGCAGCCAGTTACGCATCGGCACCACGGCCGCCATGCCGACCACCAGCACCATCACGTACATGCGGCCCTCCCAGTACAGGGTCCAGAGCGGGCCGTTCAGGTCGATGCCGCCGAGGACGCCGGGGATGCGCAGGCCCTCGGCCGGAATGTTGTAAACGAGCCAATGCACGGCGCTGTTGTCGAGAACATACAGCCAGGGCGCCGCGCCCAGCAGGCCGCGCCAGCCCTCGGCCGAGAAGAAGGGCACGGCCACCA
>DASRUW010000265.1:0-4189 GCA_035655255.1 Telluria sp.
ATACTGACTTGGTATTTCTCTGCGAGCATTTGATAATTTTTTGAGCATCGGCGACCCTAAAGCCACCGCGCACCTTCATCAAACGCCCACACTTATCGACTGTTGATTGTTAAGGAACCGGGTCCGCTATCGCTGACGAAGCGTTGTGTTCGTCAGCAGCAGAGAAGCGAGATTATGGGGCCTTGTTGGAGGCCCGTCAACCCCTTTTTTCGGATCAGAGCCCGTCGAACTTCGGCGCGCGCTTTTCCAGGAAGGCGTTCATGCCCTCGCGCTGGGCCGGCGTGCCGAAGCCCGCATGGAAGTAACGGCGCTCGTAGCGCACGCCTTCGGTCAGCGTGGTTTCATAGGCGCGGTTGACGCAATCCTTGATCTGCATGGCGACCGAGACCGGCATCTCCGCAATGGTCTGGGCGATGGCCAGCGCTTCTTCCATCAGTTTGTCAGCGGGGAAGATGCGCGAAACCAGGCCGGTGCGCTCCGCCTCGGCCGCGTCGATCATGCGCGCCGTCAGCAGCATGTCCATGGCCTTGGACTTGGAGATCGCGCGTGGCAGGCGCTGGGTGCCGCCGGCGCCCGGGGTCACGCCGACCTTGATCTCCGGCTGGCCGAACTTGGCCGAGTCGGACGCCACCAGGAAGTCGCACATCATCGCCAGCTCGCAGCCGCCGCCCAGGCAATAGCCGGCCACGACGCCGATCACCGGCTTGCGCACGTTCAAGATGTGCTCCCAGTTGCGGCCGATGTAGTTGTCGCCATAGGTAACGCCGTAGTCGTAGTTGACCATGGCCGCGATGTCCGCGCCCGCGGCAAAGGCCTTTTCGCTGCCGGTCAGGACGATGACGTTGATCGCCTTGTCCTGGTCGAACTTGTAGAGCGCGTCGCCCAGCTCGTTCATCATGTTGTCGTTCAGGGCATTCATCGCCTTCGGACGGTTCAGGCGGATCACGGCGACCTTACCGTGGGTCTCGATCAGCAAGTCGGAATACTGCATGGCAGTCCCTTTCGAAGAGTTAGAAAACCGGAATCATGGGATTGTACTATCATGGTTGACCTCCATCGAACGCCGCCGCCTTGCTCGCCCGTTTACGCAACGACCCGCTGCTCCAGCACGCCGACTTCCGGCGCTACTGGACCATCAGTACGCTGAACGCCTTCGGCTCGCAGATCACCACCCTCGCCCTGCCGCTGTGCGCCGTCCTCCTGCTGCACGCGACGCCGGCCCAGATGGGCAACCTGAGCGCCCTGCAGGCCCTGCCCTTCGCCCTGTTCGGCCTGCCGGCCGGCGTACTGCTCGACCGCTATCGCCGCATGCCGATCCTGTTGTCGAGCAAAGCGATGTTCGGACTGGCCCTGGCCAGCGTGCCGCTCGCCTGGTGGCTGGGCTGGCTGTCCATGCCCTGGCTTTACCTGGTCGCCTTCATCATGGGCACGGGGAACGCCGTGGGCGGGACGGCGGAGCAGGTGTTCCTGACCTTCCTCATCGGCAGGGAAAAGCTGATCGACGCCCAATCCAAGATGGCGGCCACCGACTCCGCCTCGCGCCTGCTCGGCCCGGGCCTGGGCGGCGTCCTGATCCAGATGCTGAGCGCCCCGTTCGCGCTCGCCCTGGACGCCGCCAGCTTCTTCTACGCGATGTTCGGCCTCAGCCGCATGCAGGCCAGGGAACCGGCGCCGACGCCCTCCAACCAGCATCCGTGGCGCGACATGGTGGAAGGCCTGAAGTTCGTCTGGCACCACGACCTGCTGCGCGCGCTGGCCTGGACGGCCGGCATCTGGCACGTGCTGTTCTACGGCTATTCGGCGCTGAGCGTGCTGTACGCCACGCGCATCCTGAACCTGACGCCCGGCGAGATCGGCACCGCCCAGATGTTCGGCGGCCTGGGCGTGCTGGCCAGCTCTCTTCTGCTCAAGCCCCTGTCGGCGCGGATCGGTGCGGGCGGGGTGATCGTGTTCGGCCTGTCCTGCACGGCGACCATGTGGTCCGTGATGCCCCTGATTCCACCCATGCTGCTGGGCAGCCACACCTGGACCCTGTTGGCCTACGGCTGCGTGAACCTGGTGTTCGACTGCGGCGTGATGCTGTTCTTCATGCCCTACGTCGCCCTGCGCCAGCGCGTGACCCCGGACGCATTCCTGGGCCGGATGATCTCGACCATGCGCTTCCTGACGGTCGCTACCGCTCCGCTCGGCGCGTTGACGGCCGGCCTGGTGGGCGAGCACTTCGGCATCCGGGCCGGACTCGGCATGGTGGCGGTCTCGGCCCTGGCCCTGACGATCTGGGTGAACGTCTTTACCGGCGTGCGCTCGTCGCGACAGTAAGCGCCTTCGGCAGCAGCACCCACAGGGCGCCGGTCTGCTTCATCAGGCCGGCATTCTCGGCCGCCTGCGGACCGAAGCCAAAGAAGAAATCGGCACGCACGGCGCCGCGGATCGCGCCACCCGTGTCCTGCCCCATGACCAGCCGCTGCAGCGGCTCGGCGCTGGCCGGCAGGGTCGTGGACAGGAAGAGCGGCGCACCCGGCGGCAGCAGCGAGGTGTCGATCGCCACCGAACGGGCCGGCGTCAGCGGTACGCCGAGCGAACCCTTCGGCCCGACGCTCGGATCGGGAATCTTCTCTTCCTTGAAGAAGATGTAGCTCGGGTTGGCGTTGAACAGCTCCTGGCGCCGCTCCGGATGCGCGACGATCCAGGCGCGGATGGCCTGGGCCGACATCTGGCTGGCCGGCACTTCGCCCTGGTCGACCAGCCAGCGGCCGATCGCCTTGTACGGATAGCCGTTCTGGTCCGCGTAGCCGACCCGCACGGTCTCGCCCGTATCGTCGAGCTGCACCCGGCCCGAACCCTGCACTTCGAGGAAGAAGGCCTCGACCGGATCGTCCACCCACAGCAATTCCTTGCCGGTGAAGCCGGACCGTTCGATCTGCTCGCGCGTGCTGTAGGGCACCAGCTTCTTGCCGACCAGCCGCCCGCGCAGGCGCATGTTCTTCAGTTGCGGATACACGCTGGCCAGGTCCACCGTGATCAGGTCGTCCGGCACCCGGTACAGCGGCGTCTGGTATTTGCCGCCGCGCTTGCGCTGGCCGTGCAGCATGGCTTCGTAATAGCCGGTGATGAGGCCGGTGTCGGCCCCGTCCGGCGCGCGCACCCGGTTGGGCACGAAGTTGGCTTCGAAGTAGCCGCGGATACCGGCCTCGTCCGCCGGATCGACGGCCTTGGCCGCCGTGCACGGCTCCGCCCAGTCCGCCTTACGCACCAGGACCGAGCAGGACGCCATGAAGGCCGGCCAGGCCTCGCGCAGATTGTCCTGCTGCCAGCCCGGCAGGTCCGCGTAGCTCCCCGGCGTGAACAACGGGGTGGGCGGCGGCGGCGGGGGCGGCTGGACCACGACCGGCTCGGCCGGCTTGGGCTGGACGGGCGGCGGCATCACCAACGGCGGCTTGACGGGCGGCGCGCTGGTACAGGCAGCCACCAGCAAGGCCAGCGAAACGGTTACACTGCGACGAATGAATTGCATGAGGAAACAGCTATGTGGATGTTGATGGCGGAAGCGGGCGTCGCCCTGTTCCTGTTGGTCTTCATTGTGTGGTGGACCGCGTCCGGACGCAAGCCGGACGAGCCAGGCGAGGACGACAAGCCGGATTAATGCAGGGTACGCGGCAGCGACAGCACGAATTCCGGAATCTTCACTTCGAACTGGTGCCCGTCCTCGGCCACGCAGAAATATTCCCCGGTCATCGACCCTTGCGGCGTCTCCAGCTGGGTGCCGCTCGTGTATTCGAACTCTTCGCCCGGCTGCAGCAGCGGCTGGTGGCCGACCACGCCCAGGCCGCGCACTTCCTGGATCCGGTTGTTGGCGTCCGTGATCACCCAGTGGCGCGAGATGAGCTGGGCCGGAATGCTGCCGGTGTTCTTGATCGTGATCGTATAGGTGAAGACGAAGTTGGTCCGCTCCGGATCCGACTTCTCGGGCAGGTAGTGGGTCGCGACGGAAACGTTGAATTGATAGTTAGACATCTTCTTCCCCGATGAAGGCAACATCATACCCCGCAGCGTAAAATAACGGGATTCCCATTCCGCCAACCACACCATGACCACCTACCGCATTGCCCCGAGCATTCTGTCCGCCGATTTCGCCCGTCTGGGCGAGGAAGTGCGCAATGTCGTCGCCGCCGGCGCCGACATCATCCAC
>DASRUW010000266.1:0-10060 GCA_035655255.1 Telluria sp.
TGCACTGGGCGGAGAGTTGCGCTTCCTCGCCATGGACGAGCCCTACCAGCATGCGCGCGATGCCTGCCATTGGACCGCGGCCGAGATCGCACGCAATGCCGCCGCCAGCGTGCGCGCCGTGCGCAGCGTGTTCCCGCACGTGCAGGTCGGCGACATCGAGGTGGTGCCCGGCACGATCACCATGCCCAACTGGGTCGAGGAATATGCGGCCTGGCTCGATGCCTGGCAGGCGGAGATGGGCGAGCCGCTGGCCTTCTTTCACGCCGACCTGAACTGGGCCACGCACTACGAGCCCGCGCTCGCGCGCGTGAGCGCGGCGGCCCAGTCGCGCGGGGTCCCGTTCGGAATCATCTATAACGGCTACTACATGGATGGCAGCAGCGAAGAGTGGATGGCCAGCGGCATCGCCCACTTCGAGCAGCTCGAAACGGAGGGCGCCGCCCCCCAGCATGCCGTGTTCCAGTCCTGGGACGACCGGCCGCGCAGGGTGCTGCCGGAAACGGATCCCGCCGCCATGACGCATCTTGTCACGTCGTATAGCCGTCCGCGCACCTATCTCAGCACGGCTGGCGGGACACAATCCCTGGAAGGCAGGCTGGAACGGTCCGACGGCCAGCCTCTGGCCGGGGCGCCGGTCATGATCGAGGCGACCCCGCTGTCCGGCGCGGGGATCGTGTCGACCTACACGCTCAGCGGGGTCGTTCCTGCCGGCGTCACCCAAGGCCAGGTACAGATCTGCGTGAACGAATGCGGCGAGGCGGGGCCGCACGAGATGGTGACGTATGCGATCGTCTATGCCGACACCGGTGGCGCGCGCGCCACCTTGCGCCCCGGCGGCCCGGGCTGGGGCATCAGTAGCGCGGGGACGGCGCTCGCGCGCCCCCTGTGGGACAGCGATGGTGCGGGCCTGCGCACCACGGCCACCGCCAGCCAGCACACCTACGTCAACTCTCCGGTGCTGGCGGTGACGCCCGGCGCGCGCTTCACCGTCACCATCACTGCCCGGATTCCGCCCGCTACGGCGGGCAGCGGCACGTTCAACGTCATCTTCCTGGCGCCCACGGAAGTGGGGCGCAAGGCCTTGCCGTTTTCGCCGGGCAGGATCCGCCTCGCCAGCGCGACCACCGGCAGCGATGGCAGCTTCAACGTGGCGCTGGCGTGGGGCCAGGCCAGCGGCGAGTTTCAGCTCGACGCGCGCTATGCCGGGACGGCGGCGCTGTGGCCCGCGCTGTCGCGGCGGCGCGTGCTGCGCTGACTGTCGATGGCCCCTTCCACGACGGCGGCCGCGTCGAGCAGACGTCCTTCCGCGCCGGGCGCGCACAGCAGCAGGATGCCGGGGGCCAGGCCGGTCGCGCTATCCGCATGGTCCCAAGCGGGGACCGAGATGGCGGGCAGGTCACAGTAGTTGGCGAAAGTGAGCGGCGTCATGCGCCGGTTCACGCCCGGCTTGAGCGTCTTGCGGTTCATGGCGCCGTGCCTGGGCGCCAGCATCCCCATGGTCGGCAGCACGAGAATGCCGTCCGTCCCAAGCAGGGCCCGGTAATGGTCGCGCGCGGCGTCGAACATGCCGGTCAGGCGGGCCAGCTGGCGCTCGCCGCGCGGCTTGGTCAGCCGGCCCAGCGTGGCGCCATGCAGCAGCCAGGTGAACAGGCCGGAATCGATCTCGCCGCGGCCGGTCGCCTGGCGCAGCGCCTCGCGCCAGACGCTGAACGGTTCGCCGGCGGCGGGGCTGAGCATGGCATGCCACCCGGGTTCGCAGTCGTGCAGGATCAGGTCCGCGGCGCGCACGTAGAGGCGCTCGACATCCGGAAACGCCGGCCGCTCCGCCTGCATGCCGGCCGCGGTCAGGGCCTGCAACGCGGCCGCGTGGGCCGCGCCGATGCACGGATCGTCGATCTCGAACGGGAAGTGGTCCGGCGCCAGCAGGCGCAAGCCGGCGACTGGGGCTGGCGCCGCCGCCGGGGTATTGGCGATGACGTCGTACAGCAACCGCGCGTCGCGCACGCTGCGCGTCAGCGGGCCGAGGGCGAGCCAGCCGTTCGTATAGCCGTCGATGCGCGGCCAGGTGCCGCGCTTGTCCACCGCCTGCGACGATGGCTTGAAGCCAACGATGCCGCAAAAGCTGGCCGGAATGCGGATCGATCCGAGGATGTCGGACCCGATCCCGGCCAGGCTGGCGCCCGAACCCACCAGCGCGCCTTCGCCGCCGGTGGAGCCGCCCGCCACGCGCGACGGATCGAGCGGGTTGTTGGTGCGTCCGAAGCGCGGGTTGGTCGTCTCGCCCGTCATCGCGAATTCCGGCACGTTGGAGCGGGCGATCACGATCGCGCCCGCAGCGCGCAGACGCTGCACCACCACTGCGTCCGCGGCCGGCGTCTCTGGCTGCATGCGCAGCGAACCGGCGGTGATCGGGCGGCCCGCCAGGCCGATCGTTTCCTTTAGCGTGACGGGCAGGCCGGACAAGGGACCCGGTGCCGGATGGGCCGCCGCCCGGCGTGCTTCGTCGGCCAGGATCTCGGTGCTGGCGTTGAGCGTGCCCTGGACCGCGGCCAGTCTCTCCAGCTGTTGTTCGACCAGGGCCGCGGCGCTCAGGCTGCCGGATCGGAGCTGGGACAATATGTCGGTTGCGTCGGGCAGCATGGGCGGGCCGTGGTCAGGTGCGCGGACGCTGGCGGTGGAACACCAGCGGACTGTAGGGAATGGCGGACGGCGGCGGCGAGTTCAGGATGCCGGGCTTGATGGCGCCCACGACGTGCATCTCGCACGGCTTGCAGTCGAAGCGCAGGGTATAGCGCTCGTCGCCGCTCACGAGGGTCATGGGCTCGGCGCGCACCTGGCCCTGGACGCCTTGCACGCCCTTGGCCTGCTTGGGGCACAGGTTGAACGAGAAGCGCAGGCAGTGCTTGGTGATCATCAGCGAGACCTCGCCCGCTTCCTCGTGCGCTTCGTAGGCCGCCGCGATCATCTGCACGCCGTGTTTTTCGTAGAACGCGCGGGCCTTGGCATTGTAGACATTGGCCAGGTAGGTGAGCTGGGTGTCCGGATACACGGGCCGCGGCTCGGCCGGCGCCTTGCGCGGCGGGCGTTCCCACGCGGCCAGGCGGGCCGCTTCCTGCGCGGCGATGGCGTCGCGGCGCAGGCCGTTGATGACCGCAGCCGGGACGAACCAGGGCCGGGACAGCGCCAGTTCCACCGTCCCCGCCTCGAACATCGTGTTGCCCAGCTTGGCCAGGCTGGCGCGCAGATTGGCCTCGGCCTGGGCGGCCTGCTGGGCCGGTTCCAGCGCCAGAGCGGCCTCGGTGACGGTCTCGATGCCGTCCTCGTCGCGTAGCGTGAGGCGCAATCCGTCCGCGCTCTCGGACAGGGCCAGGTCCAGGCGGACCTTGCGCTCGGAGGATTTCTTCGTCAGGGCCGCTTCCCACTGGTGGTCGCGGTTGCGGTGGATGACGGTGCCGACCTTGAGCCCGGCCAGCGCGCTCATATGCTCGTTCGGGAACACGCGCCAGCGCTCGCCCTCGGCATCCTCGCCCAGCTTCTCGACGCGGTTGGCCTGGATGCCGGCGGTGGCGCGCTTGTGCATGTAGTTCAGGCCATCGCCGTTGGCCATGGACGAATTGGTCACCAGGTCGATGTGGTCGGCGCCCATGCGCACGACGGTGCCCAGCTCCACGCCCACGTACTTGGGCGAGTCGAAGGCGCCGATGTCCTCCTGGCGGCCCTGGGCGAAGTAGTCGGTGTGCCCGCGATGGAAGTTCTTGTCCACGTCCGGCGTGAACAGCAGGCGCGTGCTGCCGCTGGAGGCGCGTTGGAATCCGGTGCGCCGCTCCAGGATCTCGTCCAGCAGGCGGCGGTAGTGGCCCGTGATGTTCTTCACGTAGCCCATGTCCTTGTAGCGACCCTCGATCTTGAACGAACGGATGCCGGCGTCGACCAGCGCTTCCAGGTTGCGGCTCTGGTCATTGTCCTTCATCGACAGCAGGTGCTTTTCGTAGGCGACCACGCGGCCCTGGCCGTCCGTGAGCGTGTAGGGCAGGCGGCAGGCCTGGGAGCAGTCGCCGCGGTTGGCGCTGCGGCCCGTGTCGGCGTGCGAGATGTAGCACTGGCCGGAAAACGCCACGCACAAGGCGCCGTGGATGAAGTATTCGAGTGGCGTATCGACCGCCGCGCGCACCGCGCGGATCTGTTCCAGCGTCAGCTCGCGGGCCAGAACCAGCTGGGAAAAGCCCACGCCGCCGAGAAAGCGCGCCCGGTCCACGGTGCGGATGTCGCACTGGGTGCTTGCATGCAGCTGGATCGGCGGCAGGTCCATCTCGAGCAGGCCCATGTCCTGCACGATCAGCGCGTCCACCCCGGCGTCGTACAGCTCCCAGATCTGCTTGCGCGCCGCTTCCAGTTCCGCGTCGTGCAGGATGGTGTTGAAGGTGACGAAGATGCGCGCCCGGTAGCGGTGGGCAAATTCCACCAGGCCGGCGATGTCCCCGATCGGGTTGCTCGCGTTGTGGCGCGCGCCGAACGCCGGGCCGCCGATATACACGGCGTCCGCCCCGTGCAGGATGGCCTCGCGGCCGATCTCGGCGGTCTTGGCGGGGGCGAGCAGTTCAAGCTGGTGGTCGAGCAGGGACATGGCGAGCGGCGCAAACGGCGAAGAGGGGAATTATAGCGAACTGGCGCCGGCCATCGGCGCCGCGCGGATCGCAACACGCCTGTCATCTTCGGCGGCTATGATATGGATCTTCTTATTCCCTCGATAACAAGGAAGGGTGATGTTCGCAGCGGTCGATCTCGGTTCCAACAGCTTCCGGCTCCACATTGGCACATTCGAGGACGGTGTCATGCGGATCGTGGAGACGGCGCGCGACCCGATCCGCCTGGCCGCGGGCCTGGACCCGCACGGCATGCTCGATGCGCAGGCGCTGGATGCGGCTGAAGCCTCGCTGCAGCAATTGCGGCGCGTGCTGGAACGCTACCGCCCGGCCGCGGTGCGGGTCGTGGCGACCAACACCCTGCGCGTCGCGCGCAATGCGGCCGCTTTCCTGCCGCGCGCCGAGGCGGCGATCGGCCATCCGGTCGAAGTCATCTCCGGCGAAGAAGAGGGACGCCTGATCTACATGGGCGTCGCGTGCGCGCTCGACGATCCGGCCGAACGGCGCCTGGTGGTCGATATCGGCGGTGGCTCGACCGAGATCGTGCTCGGTTCCGGGCCGGAGATCCGCGCGGTCGAATCGTTCGGGATCGGTACCCAGCGCCAGTGCGCCGGCTTCTTCGCCGACGGGCGCATCACCGCCGCGGCCTTCGACGCCGCAATCCTGTCCGCCCGCTCCAGCTTCGAGGACGCCGCCGCGCAGTACGATCCCCGTTCGTGGACACGGGCTTATGGCTCGTCCGGCACCATGCGCGCGATCGCCAACGTGATCGCCAAGAACGGGATCGGTGACGGCGCCGTGTCCCTGCCCAATCTGCTGATCCTGCGCGAGCGCCTGATCGAATGCGGGCATGTGGGCCTGTTCGGCCTGGTGGGGGTCAAGCCCGAGCGCGTGCCCGTCCTGTTGGGCGGCCTGTCGGTCCTGATCGGCATCATGCAGGAATTGCGCTTCGACGCGCTCACGACCGTCAATGCCGGGTTGAGGATGGGTGTCCTGTGGGACCTGCAGCTGCGCGCCAGCGCGCGCGACCGCCGCGACCGGTCCGTGCTCGACTTCGCGCGCGGCTTCCGGGCCGACGAAAGCCGGGCGGCGGCCGTGGCCGGCCAGGCCGTGCGGCTGTACGGGCAGCTCAGGCCGGCCACGGAACGCTTCGAACGCTATCTGCACTGGGCCGCCTTGCTGCACGAAGTGGGTGCGGCCATTTCGCACACGGGCGCGCACAAGCATTCGGCCTACATGGTCGAGCATGCCGACCTGGCGGGTTTCACGACCCGCGAGCAGCGCCTGATGGCCACGCTGATCCTCGCCCAGAAGGGCAACCTGCGCAAAGTGGCGCAAGCTTTGGGCGAGCCCGATTGCACGAAAGCGGTGCTGGCCCTGCGCCTGGCCGTGCTGCTCATGCATGCCAAGATCCACGCCGACGCGGACCAGTTGCAGGTCCGGATGAAGAACCGTATCGAACTGGAGCTGCCGCCGAACTGGCTGCAGCATCATCCCACGCTCAAGGTCTGGCTCGACAAGGAGCGCGACTGGTGGAACGAAGTGGGGATCTCCCTGGCCGTGAAGGCCGGCGGATGAATTACTTGGCCACCAGTTCCGGGCCGAGCACGGCGCGCAGGTAGGGCTGGCGCGGCGCCGCTCCCTTCTGGCCGATCCAGATCACGCTGCCCTTGCGCACCGGCCACTCCTGCTTTTCCCGGGCGATGAGGAGGGCGGCGACCTGGCCCAGCGTCGGCTGATGGCCCACGATCAGGACCGGCGTGCGCCGCTCCGGCCAGCCGGCGGCCGCCAGGATCGCCTCGGCGCTGGAGTCGGACGCCAGCGCCGGCACCGTGCGGAATTTGCGGCCCAGGGCTTCCGCCGTCTGGACGCAGCGCAGGGCTGGACTGCACAGCACCGTGCACTGTTCGGGCAGCTGGTGATTGAGCCAGGCGCCCATGCGCACCGCCTGGCGCTGGCCGCGCGCGGTCAGGCGGCGGGCCGCGTCATCCTCGCCGGGCGCCGCCAGTTCGGCGTCGGCGTGCCGCCACAACAGCAGATCCATGCCGTTCTCCTTCAGGCCCGCTCGTCCGGTCCGCTTTCCGCCAGCAATCGGGCCAGGCTGGCCTGGGCGGCGAACGGCGCCTGGCGGCCGCGCGGCTTGCGTTTCGTGTAGGCGCCGTCCTGGCCCAGCTCCCAGGCGTTGACGTTGTCCTTCAGATAGACCATCAGGCCTTCGTTGATCACGCGCTTCTTCAGCGCCTTGTCCAGCACCGGGAAGGCCAACTCGACCCGCCGGAAGAGATTGCGGTTCATCCAGTCCGCGCTGGCCAGGTAGACGTCATGGGCCAGGTCGTTGCGGAAGTAGTAAATGCGGCTGTGCTCGAGGAAGCGCCCCACGACGGAGCGCACGCGGATGTGCTCCGACAGCCCGGCCACGCCCGGGCGCAGCGAGCAGGCGCCGCGCACGATGAGGTCGATCTTGACCCCGTCGGCGGAGGCGGCGTAGAGCGCGCGGATCACCGATTCGTCCGTCAGCGCGTTCATCTTGGCGATGATCTTTCCCGGCCGCCCGGCGCGGGCGATGGCGGCTTCGCGCCGGATCGCGTCGATCAATTGCTTGTGCAGGCCGAACGGGGCCAGCCACAGGTGCTGCAGCTTGCGCGGCTTCGTCAGGGCCGTCAGGTGGATGAAGACTTCGTTCACTTCCCGCGTCAGCTGCGGCTGCGCGGTGAGCAGGCCGAAATCGGTGTAGTGCTTGGTGGTGGTGGGGTGGTAGTTGCCGGTGCCGAGGTGGGCGTAGTAGACCAGTTCGCCCTGCTCGCGGCGCAGCACCAAGGCCATCTTGGCGTGGGTCTTCAGGCCGACGACCCCGTATACCACCTGGGCCCCGACCCGTTCCAGGCGCTCGGCCCAGTTGATGTTCGCTTCCTCGTCGAAGCGCGCCATCAGTTCGACGATGACGGTGACTTCCTTGCCGCGCTGGGCGGCGACGATCAGGGCCTCCATCAGGCTGGAGTTCATGCCGGTGCGGTAAATCGTTTGCTTGATCGCCACCACGTCCGGGTCTTGCGCGGCATCGCGGATCAGCGTGGCGACCGGTTCGAACGACTGGAACGGGTGGTGCAGCAGCATGTCCCGTTGCTTGAGCAGATCGAACAGGCTGGCGTTGGCCAGCCTGGCCGGCAGCGCCGGCGTGAAGTGGGGGAAATGCAGTTCCGGGCGGGGATCGTCGTTGATCAGCTCCAGCAGGCGCACCATGTTGACCGGGCCGTCGACGGCGAACATCCGGCTCGGGTCGATGCCGAACTGGCGCCGCAGGAATTCCGACAGGTGGGCCGGACAGCTGCGCGCCACTTCCAGGCGCACGGCGAAGCCGAATTGGCGGCTGGTCAGTTCACTCTGCAGCGCCTGGCGCAGGTTGGTCACTTCCTCCTCGTCGACCCACAGGTCGCTGTTGCGGGTGACGCGGAACTGGGAATAGGCGACCACGTCACGGCCGGCGAACAGGTCGCCGATGTGGGCGTGGATCACGGACGAGAGCAGGCAGAACGACGCGCCGTCGGCGGACAGGCTGTCGGGCAGGCGGATCACCCGGGGCAGCACGCGCGGCGCCTTGAGGATCGCGATGCCGGTGCCGCGTCCGAAGACATCCTTGCCCGACAGCTCGACGATGAAGTTCAGGCTCTTGTTGACGACCTGGGGAAACGGGTGGGCCGGGTCCAGTCCGATCGGCGTGAGCAGTGGACGGACCTTGGTGTCGAAATACTCCTTGACCCAGGCACGCTGGGCGGCGGTGCGCTCCTCGTGGCGCAGCAGGCGGATGCCGCGCGCGGCCAGCTTGGGCAGGATCTCGTCGTTGAGCAGCGCGTACTGGCGGACGACCAGGTGGTGGGCTTCCAGGCTGGCCCGCTCCAGGGTGCGCGCGAGTGCCGGGAGCGGAAGTTCGGCCTTGCCGTCCACGCTGCTCTGCACCAGCTGGCTGGCAATGCGCACCTCGAAGAATTCGTCCAGGTTGCTGCTGACGATGCATAGGTAGCGCAGCCTTTCCAGCAAGGGCGTGGCCGGATCTTCCGCCATCGCCAGCACGCGCCGGTTGAAGTCGAGCAGCGACAGCTCCCGATTCAGGTAGAGGCCGCCCTGGATGCCGGCCCCGGCCAGCCTGTTCTTGACCAACATGTCCATGCCGCGAGCGTAACCGCGCCCGATGACGACTTCATGACAAATAGAAATGCCGTGAGAACAGTAGAAATTGCGCAATCCTGACATTTTTTTTCGGAAATTGACCGTGCATACTTGAGTTCCACGCGGCACTTGTGTAGCGTTGTTCTCGAGAGACCATACTCCAGGGAAATATGAGACGTGAGCAAATGTTCCGCCTCGCCAAGCGGGGCCTTCCGGCACTGGCCGCCAGCGCGGCGGCGGCCGGCTTGCTGCAGTGGCTGGCCGGAGCCGCCCTCGCACCAGTCGTCCTGGCCGTGGCCGCCGCCTTGCCCGGCCTGCTGCTGGTGCTGCTCCTGCCCGAGGAGGACGCCGGCCGCGGGGATGCTTTCGCGCGCCGGGTGGGCGGGGAGATCGACCACCTGATGATCGGCGCGGCCCAGACTTCCTATTTCGTCGACGCGATCAAGAAAAAGGTCGACGTCGACTTGCGCACCACGGAAACGATTGCGGAACAGGCCGAGCGCACCACCGGTTCGACCGAGCAGATCGCCACCAATGCGGCGCGCGCGGCACGGGTGGCCACCGAAGTGCGCACCGAAAGCGTGGCCGGACGGGCCGAGATCGACCAGGGCTTGCGCCAGATCGGCACGGCGCGCTCGGACGCCCAGGCCGCGTCCGAGGTCATGCTGCAGCTGCAGGAAAAGTCGCGCCGCATCCACGTCATCACCGAGGTGATCAACGAGATCGCCGCGCGTACCAATCTGCTGGCCTTGAACGCGGCAATAGAGGCGGCGCGCGCGGGCGAACAGGGCAGGGGGTTTGCCGTGGTGGCCGGCGAGGTGCGCCAGCTGGCGGCCCGCACCAAGGAGGCGACAGACGAGATCGGCCAGATGGTGCGCGCGATCAACGAGGAAGCGGAACGGGCCACGACCGGGATGGCAGCCCTGTCCGGCCGTGTGGCCGAAGCTGCCGGTTATGTGGAGCGGGTGCATACTCTACTCGCCGGCATCGAAAAGTCGGCGGGCGAATCGGAGACGGAGATCCAGCAGATCGCCACGTCGGCCCAGGGCCATGTGAGCGCGGCGCGCGAGATCGCCCAGCTGATCCACAAGATCCGCGACGGCATGCTGGCGACGGAGAGCGAGCTGCCGCTCGCGTCCAGTTCCGCCATGGT
Organism: Telluria sp.; assembly: GCA_035655255.1. Classification (GTDB taxonomy): domain Bacteria; phylum Pseudomonadota; class Gammaproteobacteria; order Burkholderiales; family Burkholderiaceae_D; genus Telluria. The sequence continues at coordinate 9,961 of DASRUW010000266.1, forward strand.
GCTGCTCGAGCACGCCGAAAAGCTGTTCGACGCCGCGACCGAGGCCAACGCGCCCACCTCGCACGACGCCATGCGCGAAGTGGCCGAGGCGGCAGCGCGC
>DASRUW010000267.1:0-16416 GCA_035655255.1 Telluria sp.
GGCGCCCTCGGCCGGCCACTGCAACACCATGGGCACGGCCTCGACCATGAACGCCATCGCCGAAGCGCTCGGCATGTCGCTGACCGGCTGCTCCGCCATTCCCGCGCCCTACCGCGAGCGCGGCCAGATCGCCTACGAGACCGGGCGCCGCATCGTGGCCCTGGCCCAGGCCGACGTGCGGCCGTCGCAGATCCTGACGCGCGACGCCTTCCTCGACGCGATCGTGGTGAACGCGGCGATCGGCGGCTCCACCAACGCCCAGCCGCACATCATGGCCATGGCGCGCCACGCCGGCGTCGAGCTGACGCCGGAGGACTGGATGCGCTACGGCTACGACGTGCCGCTGCTGCTGAACATGCAGCCGGCCGGTAAATACCTGGGCGAGCGCTTCCACCGCGCCGGCGGCGTGCCGGCCGTGATGTGGGAATTGCACCAGGCCGGCCTGCTGCGCGCCGAACGCCCCACCGTGACCGGCGCCACCATGGCGGCCAACCTCGAAGGGCGGGCCACCGGCGACCGCGAGATGATCCGTCCCTTCGACCGCCCGCTGAAGGACAAGGCCGGCTTCCTGGTCTTGCAGGGCAACCTGTTCGACTTCGCCATCATGAAGACCAGCGTGATCTCGGACGCGTTCCGCGAGCGCTACCTGTCCACGCCCGGCCAGGAAGGCATCTTCGAATGCCGCGCCGTCGTGTTCGACGGTTCGGACGACTACCACGCGCGCATCAACGACCCCGCCCTCGGCATCGACGAACGCACCATCCTCGTGATCCGCGGCGCCGGGCCGATCGGCTGGCCGGGTTCGGCCGAGGTGGTCAACATGCAGCCGCCCGACGCCCTGATCCGCCAGGGTATCCAGGCCCTGCCCACCCTGGGCGACGGGCGCCAGTCGGGCACCTCGGACAGCCCGTCGATCCTGAACGCCTCGCCGGAAAGCGCGGCCGGCGGCAACCTGGCCTGGCTGCGCGACGGCGACCGGATCCGGGTCGACCTGAACACGGGCCGCTGCGACGTCTTGCTCGATCCGGCCGAGCTGGCCGAGCGCAAGCGCCAGCCGGCTCCGCCCGTGCCCCCCAGCCAGACCCCGTGGCAGGAGATCTACCGCGCCACGGTCGGGCAGCTGCAGACCGGCGCCTGCATGGAATTGGCGCTCGCCTACCGCGGCGTGGGACACGACATGCCGCGACATAATCATTAGCGCAGGCTAATATAGTTCTACCCAGAATCACACATGGAGACTACGCATGAAAAAGCTGTTGACCGCCGCCGCCCTGGCGGCCGCCACCCTGTGCGCCGGTAGCGCCCACGCCGACCCCCAGCATCCGAAGATCGGCTTCTCGATCGACGACCTGCGGGTGGAGCGCTGGACCCGCGACCGCGCCTATTTCACGGAGGCGGCCGAAAAACTCGGCGCCAAGGTCTACGTGCAGTCGGCCGACGCCAGCGAGCAGCGCCAGATGGCCCAGATCGAAAACCTGATCTCGCGCGGCGTGGACGTGCTGGTGATCGTGCCCTACAACGCCACCGTGATGAGCAACGCGATCAAGTCGGCGCGCCGGGCCAAGGTCAAGGTGCTGTCCTACGACCGCCTGATCCTCAACGCGGACGTGGACGCCTATATCTCGTTCGACAATACCGCCGTCGGCGAGATGCAGGCCAAGGCGCTGGTGCAGCTCAAGCCGAAGGGTAAATACTACCTGCTGGGCGGCGCGCCGACCGACAACAACGCCAAGATGCTGCGCGAAGGCCAGATGAAGGTGCTCAAGCCCCTGGTCGACAAGGGCGACATCAAGATCGTGGGCCAGCAGTGGGTCAAGGACTGGAGCGCGTCCGAAGCCATGTCCATCGTCGAGAACGCGCTGACCGCGAACGGCAACCAGATCGACGCCGTGGTCGCTTCCAACGACGGCACCGCCGGCGGCGCGATCCAGGCCCTGGCGGCCCAGCGCCTGGCGGGCAAGGTGCCCGTGTCCGGCCAGGACGCCGACCTGGCCGCCGTGCGCCGCGTCATCGCGGGCACCCAGGCCATGACCGTCTACAAGCCGCTCAAGGAGATCGCCGGCGAGGCGGCCAAGCTGTCGGTACAGCTGGTGCGCGGCGAGAAGCCGCACTTCAACGCCCAGATCGACAACGGCTACAAGAAGGTCGACACGCTGCTGCTCAAGCCCATCCCCCTGACCAAGTCGAATGTCGATCTGCTGGTGAAGGACGGTTTCTATACCCAGGCTCAGCTTGCGGGCAAGTGAAGCGGGGCGGCATGTCGGAATATCTGTTTGAAATGCGGCACATCGTCAAGCGCTTCGACGGTGTGCCGGCCCTGGACGGGATCGACCTCAAGATCAAGCCGGGCGAATGCATCGGCTTGTGCGGCGAGAACGGCGCGGGCAAGTCGACCCTCATGAAAGTCCTGTCGGCGGTCTACCCGCACGGCACCTGGGACGGCGAGATCGTCTGGGAAGGTCAACCCCTGAAGGCCCAGTCGATCCGCGAGACGGAAGAGGCAGGCATCATCATCATCCACCAGGAGCTGATGCTGGTGCCCGAGCTGTCCGTGGCGGAGAACATCTTCCTCGGCAACGAGCTGCGCCTGCCGGGCGGGCGCATGAACTACCCGGCCATGAACCGGCGCGCGGAGGAGCTGCTGCGCGAACTCAAGCTGCCGGACGTGAACGTGGTCCTGCCGGTCAAGAACTACGGCGGCGGCCACCAGCAGCTGATCGAGATCGCCAAGGCCCTCAACAAGCAGGCCAAGCTCCTGATCCTGGACGAGCCGTCCGCTTCGCTGACGGCGGCCGAGACGGACGTCCTGCTGGAGATCGTGCGCGGTCTCAAGGCCAAGGGCGTGGCCTGCGTCTACATCTCGCACAAGCTGGAGGAGGTGGCGGCGATCTGCGACACCATCGTCGTGATCCGCGACGGCAAGCACATCGCGACCACCCCGATGCGGCAGATGCAGGTCAACACCATCATCGCCCAGATGGTGGGGCGCGAGATGAGCCAGATGTACCCGCAGCTGCCGCACGCGGTGGGCGAGGTCGTGATGGAGGCGCGCAAGGTCACCTGCTACGACGTCGACCAGCCGGCCCGCAAGCGGGTCGACGACGTCTCGTTCCAGCTGCGGCGCGGCGAGATCCTCGGCATCGCCGGCCTGGTCGGCGCCGGTCGCACGGAGCTGGTCAGCTCCCTGTTCGGCGCCTACAACGGGGCCTGGGAAGGCGAAGTCTGGCTCGATGGCCAACGGGTGGACAACGGCACGCCGCTGCGCGCGATCCGCAACGGCTTCGCCCTGGTGCCGGAGGACCGCAAGCAGCACGGCATCGTGCGCGACCTGTCGGTGGGCGCCAACATCACGCTCAGCGTCCTGCAGCGCTTCGCGCGCCTGACCCGGATCGACGGCGGCGCGGAGATGGCCGCTATCCAGGAGCAGATCGACCGGCTGGCGCTGAAGACGGCCAGCCCGGCCCTGCCGATCACGGCGCTCTCGGGCGGCAACCAGCAGAAGGCGGTGCTCGCGAAGATGCTGCTGACCCGGCCCACGGTGCTGATCCTCGACGAGCCCACGCGCGGCGTCGACGTCGGCGCCAAGTACGAAATCTACAAGCTGATGCTCGAGCTGGCCGCGCAGGGCGTGGCCATCCTCATGGTGTCGTCGGAGCTGCCCGAGGTGCTGGGCGTGTCCGACCGCGTGCTGGTGATGGGGGAGGGCAAGCTGCGTGGCGACTTCGTCAACGACGGCTTGACCCAGGAGAAGCTGCTGGCAGCGGCGATCGGGCAAGAGCAACACGGAACACAGTAAAAATGAATACGAATAAATTCAAGCAGCTATTTACGCAATACAAGATCCTGGCCCTGCTGGTCGCCGTCGCCCTCATCTGGGCCTTCTTCAGCTGGAAGACCGAAGGCGACTTCACCACGGCGCGCAACATCTCCAACCTGATGCGCCAGATGTCGATCACCGGCATCCTCGCCTGCGGCATGGTGTTCATCATCATCGCCGGCGAGATCGACCTGTCGGTCGGCTCGCTGCTCGGCCTGCTGGGCGGCGCGGCGGCCCTGCTGGACGTGAACCAGCATGCCAGCGTGGCGGTGACGATGGGCGCGGTGCTGGCCTTCGGCCTGGCCGTCGGCCTGTTCAACGGCTACCTGACGGCCTATGCCGGCATCCCGTCCTTCATCGTCGGCCTGGGCGGCATGCTGGCCTACCGCGGCGTGCTGCTCGGCGTGACGGGAGGGCAGACCATCGCCCCGGTGTCGGACGACATGATCGTGCTGGGGCAGGGCTACCTGGCCCCGTCGCTCGGGAACGCGCTCGGCCTGCTCCTGTTCGTCCTCGCGGGCGTGCTGACCTGGCAGCAGCGCCGCAGCCTGGCCCAGCACCAGCTGCCGGTGCGGCCGCTGTGGTTCGACGGCCTGCGGGTGCTGGCGCTGGGCGTCATCGTCGGCGTGTTCGTCCACCTGTTCAACAGCTACTCGGGCATTCCGTATCCGGTGCTCCTGCTGCTGGCCCTGCTGGGCGTGTTCAGCTACATCGCGACGCAGACCGTGTTCGGGCGGCGCATCTACGCCGTCGGCAGCAACATGGAAGCGACCCGCCTGTCCGGCGTGAACGTGCGCGCCGTCAAGCTGTGGATCTTCGGCCTCATGGGCCTGATGTGCGCCCTGGGTGGCCTCATCAACACGGCCCGCCTGGCTGCGGGCTCGCCCTCGGCCGGCACGGCGGGCGAGCTCGACGTCATCGCGGCCTGCTTCATCGGCGGCACCTCGATGCGCGGCGGCGCCGGCACGGTGCACGGCGCCCTGATCGGCGCGCTGGTGATGGCCAGCCTCGACAACGGCATGTCCATGCTCGACGTGGACGCCTACTGGCAGATGATTGTCAAAGGACTGATCCTGACCTTCGCGGTCTGGGTCGACGTGGCCACGCGCACTGGCCGCCGCTAACATTACAAGGAGACACATGGATCGTCGCGAACTATTGAAGCTGCTGGCCGCCGCCCCGGCGCTGGCGGCCGGGCCGGCCGCGCAGGCGGCGCACAAATCGCATGGCAAGGCGGAAGCGGGGCCGTTCACCACCGGCTGGGACTCCCTGTCGACCTACACGACGCCGGAGTGGTACCGCAACGCCAAGTTCGGCCTCTGGGCCCACTGGGGGCCGCAATGCCAGCCGGAGTTCGGCGACTGGTACGCAAGGGCCATGTACGAGGAAGGCAGCGAGGCCTACAAGTACCACCTCAAGAAGTACGGCCACCCGTCCCAGTTCGGCTTCAAGGACGTGATCCACGAATGGAAGGCTGAGCGTTGGGATCCGGATGCCCTGGTCGGCCTGTACAAGTCGGTCGGCGCCAGGTACTTCGTGGCCCTGGCCAATCACCACGACAACTTCGACCTGTACGCCAGCAAACACCAGCCGGAGTGGAACGCGACCCGGATCGGCCCCAAGCGCGACCTGATCGGCGGCTGGGCCAAGGCCGCGCGCAAGCATGGCCTGCCGTTCGGCGTCAGCGTCCACGCCGCCCATGCCTGGACCTGGTTCGAGGTGGCGCAGGGCGCGGACAAGAACGGTCCCATGGCCGGCGTGCCGTACGACGGCAACCTGACCCGCGCCGACGGCAAGGGCAAGTGGTGGAACGGCCTCGATCCGCAAGGCCTGTACGCGCAAGGCCACGCGCGCAGCCTGACGGGCGAAGAGGGCGGCAACTGGAACGAGCAATGGCACTGGCGCGGCGGCGCGTCCATTCCCAGCAAGGCCTACTGCGACAAGTTCTTCGCCCGGACCAAGGACCTGGTCGACAGCTATGACCCGGACCTGGTGTATTTCGACGACACCGTGCTGCCGCTGTGGCCGGTCAGCGACGTGGGCCAGCGCCTGGCGGCCTACATCTACAACCGCAGCATCGCCACCAAGGGCAAGCTGGACGTCGTCGTCAACGGCAAGATCCTCGACCCCGTGCAGCGCCGCAGCATGGTGATGGACATCGAGCGCGGACAGAGCAACCGGATCGAGCCGCTGCCCTGGCAGACCTGCACCTGCATCGGCAACTGGCACTACGACCGGAGCGTGTACGACCAGCACGCCTACAAGAGCGCGCAGACGGTGGTGCACACCCTGATCGACGTCGTCAGCAAGAACGGCAACCTCCTCCTGAACATCCCCGTGCGCGGCGACGGCAGCATCGACGAGCAGGAGCGCGCCATCGTCGAGGAGATCGGACGCTGGATGGCCGTCAACGGCGAAGGCATCTACGACACCCGCCCCTGGACGGTGCTGGGCGAGGGACCGGCCCTGGAAGGCCAGGCCGCGCTCTCGGGCGCCGGCTTCAACGAAGGGAAGAACAAGCCCTTCACGGCCCAGGACGTGCGCTTCACCACCAAGGGCAAGGCCATCTACGCCTTCGTGATGGGCTGGCCGGAAGACGGCAAGGTCCTGATCAAGGCCATGGGCAGCGCCAGCCCGCACATGAAGCAGGGCGTGGCGCGCGTCGACCTGGTCGGCCGCGACCAGCCCCTGAGCTTCTCGCACAGCGCGGAAGGCCTGCGCGTCACCCTGCCCGCCGACAAACCGGCCCTGCCGTACGCCGTCGCCCTCCGGATCGTCTAGATCCCGCTCCGCCGCGCCCGCCCGGGCGCGGCGCTCCCTGCGCAATATCGTTTTTTCCGTTGGTGATTTTCGCAATTGCCCGGCCCGGTGCGCGCTTGCACAATCGCCTGCATTCCCCAGTGAACGGATCGCACATGAACAAAGGACTTCAACTCTTGGTGGCCGCCTGCCTGGCCAGCGGCATGGCTGGCGCCGCCCCTTCCCAGCACCTGGCCGACTGGCCGCACGTCACCAGCGCGGTCAAGCCCGATCCCGCGATCGAGGCGCGCGTGAAGCAGATCCTCGCCAGCATGACGCTGCGCCAGAAGATCGGCCAGATGACGCAGGCCGAAATCCAGTCGATCACGCCGGACGAGGCGCGCCGCTACTACATCGGCTCCGTCCTCAATGGCGGCGGCAGCTGGCCGGACAAGAACAAGCATGCGTCGGCCGCCGACTGGGTGGCGCTGGCCGACCGCTTCCATGCCGCCTCGATGGCGACCGACATGGTGCACAAGGTGCCGCTGATCTGGGGCATCGACGCCATCCATGGCAACAGCAACATCTACGGCGCGACCCTGTTCCCCCACAATATCGCGCTCGGCGCGGCGCACGACCCGGCGCTTGCCAGGCGCGTGGGCGCCGCGGTCGGACGCGCGGTGCGGGCGACCGGCATGAACTGGGTGTTCGGGCCGACCGTGGCCGTGGTGCGCGATGACCGCTGGGGGCGTACTTACGAGAGCTTTTCCGAGGATCCGGCGCTGGTCAAGGCCTACGCCGCGCAGTACGTGCGCGGCCTGCAGGGCGACCTGCGCGGCCCGGCCAACGTCCTCGCCACCGCCAAGCACTTCATGGGCGACGGCGGCACGGACGGCGGCAAGGACCAGGGCGTGAACCTGTCCACGCGCGACCAGATGATCAACATCCACGGCCAGGGCTATTACAGCGCCCTCGCGGCCGGGGCCCAGACCGTCATGGCGTCCTACAACAGCTGGAACGACGTCGCGGCCGGCGTCGATTACGGGAAGATGCACGGCTCGAAAGCCATGCTCACCGACGCGCTCAAGGACAAGATGGGCTTCGACGGCTTCGTCGTCTCCGACTGGAACGGCGTTGGCCAGGTCCCCGGCTGCCGCGACGACGGCTGCGCGCAGGCAATCAACGCCGGCATCGACATGGTGATGGTGCCGAGCGACTGGAAGGCCTTCATCGACAACACGGTGCGCCAGGTCGAGCGGTCCGAGATTCCGATGGCGCGCATCGACGACGCCGTGACGCGCATCCTGCGGGTCAAGCTGCGCTCGGGGATGTTCGGCCAGAAGCCGTCCGCCAATCCGTTCGCGGGCAAGGCGGACGCGCTGCAGGACAGGGCCCTGGCGCGCGAGCTGGTGCGCAAGTCCATGGTGCTGCTCAAGAACGATGCGGGCACGCTGCCCCTGGCGCGCGGCCGGAAGATCCTGGTGGTGGGCGAGGGCGCGGACAGCATGCCGATGCAGGTTGGCGGCTGGTCCCTGACCTGGCAAGGCAACAACAACACCAACGCGGACTTCCCGAACGGCGACACCATCCTCGCCGGCATCGAGGAGCAGGCCGGGAAGGACAACGTGGTGTACCGCGCCGACGCGAGCGGCGTGGACGTGTCCCGGTTCGACGCCGTCATCGCGGTCGTGGGCGAGTCGCCGTCCGCGGAGTTCAACGGCGACATCGACCCGACCGGCAATCTGCGCCACAGCAGCCGCTTCCCGCAGGACCTGGCGGTGCTGCAGGCCGTGGCGGGCAAGGGCAAGCCCGTGGTGACGGTGTTCCTGTCCGGGCGCCCGCTGTACGTGAACGACCTGCTGAACCTGTCCGACAGCTTCGTCGCCGCCTGGCTGCCGGGGACCGAGGGCAAGGGCGTGGCCGACGTGCTGTTCCGCCCGGCGCAGGGCAAGCCGGCCTATGGATTCGGCGGCACGCTGTCCTTCTCCTGGCCCAAGTCGGCCTGCCAGACGCCGCTCAACGTGGGCGACAAGGGTTACGCGCCCCTGTTCCCGGTCGGGTATGGCCTGCGCTACGGTAAGCGTTCGCACATCGGCAAGCTGGACGAGGACCGTTCGAAGCGCGGCTGCGGCGGTGGCAATGCCTATCCGGTCTACGTGCCCGGCAACCGCGCCGCCTGGCCCCTGGCCATCAGCGGCGCCGGCCAGCGCCTGTCCCTGGGCCGCGACCTGGCCAGCGTGGTCGAACTGCCGGCGATCAAGGTGGAGGTGACGGACCTGAGCAACCAGCAGGACGGCAAGCTTGTCACCTGGAGCGGTCCGGCGCGTTTCGAGGCCAGCCGCGCGCGTCCCGCGCCGCTGCCCGATTTCGCGCGCACCGACGGCGCGCTGCAATTCGACGTGCTGGTGAAGGATGCGCCGACCGGGAAGATCCGGGTCGGCTTCGGCAAGGCGGCGGTGGACGTGCGCGATCTCTTCGCGGGCTTCGCCGGCAAGGGCAAGCAGACGGTGCGCATTCCGCTGTCCTGCTTCGGCGTGGACACGGCGGCGGTCGACACCGTTTTCAGCGTCGAATCGGAAGCGCCGTTCAAGGCTGCCTTTTCCTACATCATGATCGCCGGCGGCGCCGCCGCCCAGCCGGGAGCCGTGCCGTGCGCCGCGCTGCACTGATCGCGGCGGCGCTGCTGCTGCCGCTGTCGGCCAAGGCGGCCGACCCGCGGGAACTGGTCGTCTACGCTGGCAAGCCCGCGCCGGGATGGCATGTGACGCTGGTCGGTTTCGAAGGGCAGGAGCTGACGCTGGAAGGAGAAGCGGTCACGATTCCCAAGCCGGGCAATGCGCTCGTGCCGAACGGCGCTGTCGGCGCGCACCCGAGCGATTTCGCCGGACGGCCCGACGCGCTCACCTTGCAATGGAAGGAAGCCTGGTCCGCCGGATGGCGCGTGGAAGGCGGCGCGCCGCTGGATCTGCGGCCCTACCTGGCCGAGGGAACGCTCGAATTCGATATCAAGGTCGACGAGCTGTCGCGCGGCGGCATTTATTTCGTGGTCCGCTGCGGACCCGAATGCGAGCGCAAGCTGCCCTACGTGGTGCAGGGCAGGGCGCTGCAAGGGCAGGGCTGGCGGCATCTCGCGTTCGCCATGAGCTGCTTCGCCCGCGCCCGGGACGATTTCAGCCACGTCACCACGCCCTTCGGCCTGTATGCCAACGGCAGCGGCGAGGTGGAAGTCGCCAACGTCAGGTTCGTCCGGCGCGGCTGGCCCAACGCGGCCTGCCCGGACTACCGCACCCAGGCGCTGACCCCGGAACCGCTCCTCCATGCCTGGTCGATCGGTCCTTGGGAGCAGCGCCACGCCGCCAAGCTGGAGGAGGTGCGCAAGCTGCGCGCCGCGGGCCGCAACCCGCAGCTCGTCTTCGTCGGCGACTCGATCACCGAAGGCTGGGAAAAATCGGGCAAGCCGGTCTGGCAGGAGCACTACGCCAAATACGACGCGCTGGCCCTGGGCTTTGGCGGCGACCATACGGAGAACGTGCTGTGGCGCCTGGAGCACGGCGAGGTGGACGGCATCGCGCCCAAGGTGGCGGTGCTCATGATCGGCACCAACAACACCGGCGACCGCCGGGACGAACCGGAGGCGACGGCCGCCGGCGTCAAGCGCATCGTCGAGGAGCTGCGGCGCCGCCTGCCCGGCACCAAGGTGCTGCTGCTCGCGGTGTTCCCGCGCGACGCCCGGCCGGACACGCTGTTCCGCCGCATCAATGGCCAGGTGAATCGCCTGATCTCGGGGCTGGCGGACGGCAAGACGGTGTTCTTCGCCGACATCAACGCGAACCTGCTCGATCCGGACGGCAGCCTGTCGCGCGAGGTCATGCCCGACCTGCTGCATCCGAACGAAAAGGGTTATGCGATCTGGGCGCGCAGCATGGAGCCCGTCCTGCAAAAGCTGTTGAAGGAATAGGAAGGAAGCCTATATGTTTGCACGAATGATGTGGTGCTGCGCCGGGGTTCTCGCCGCCCACGCCGCCTGGGCCGCCGACGCGGACACGCCCCGTTGCGCCACCCGCCCCGCGGCGCGCATGATCGATTACCCGTGGATGTCCATCGGCCGCTGGCAGCAGATGCACACCGACCAGGCCAACCGCGCCGCCCAGGGCGGGGTGGACGTGATGTTCGTCGGCGACTCGCTCACCGAGATGTGGCCGCGCTCCGTCTGGGACGCGAATTTCGGCCAGATGAAAGCCGCCAATTTCGGCATCGGCGGCGACCATACCGGCAACGTGCTGTGGCGGCTGCGCCATCCGGCCCTCGCCGCACTGAAGCCGAAGCTGGTCGTGCTCATGATCGGCGTGAACAACATCAATCTCTGCGACGAGCTGCCGGAGGACGTCTTCAAGGGCATCCAGGCGGTGGTGATCGCGCTGCGCCAGCAGTATCCGGAGTCCCGCATTCTCCTCAACGCCGTGCTGCCGGAAGGCGAAAAGCCCGACACCCCGGCGCGGCAGCGCGTCACTGCGCTGAACAAGCTGGTGGCCACGCTGGGCGACGGCAAGACGGTGTTCTTCCATGACTACGGCGCGCACTTCGTGCAAGCGGACGGCAGCCTGTCGGCCGCGCTCCAGCCGGACTTCCTCCACATGTCGGAGCAGGGCTACCGCGTATTCGCGGCCGCCGTGCGCCCCGATATCGAACAGCTACTGAAATGAAAAGACACTTCGCCGCACTCGCGCTGCTGCCCGCCGGCGCTGCACTGGCCCAGGCCCCCATCACGGTCGATTCTCCCGACCACCGCATCCGCCTCGAACTGACGGCGGGCGGCGGCGCCCTGGCCTACAGCATCAGCCGCGACGGCCGTCCGGTGATCGCGCGCTCGCCCCTGGGCCTGAACACGGACCACGGCAACCTGGACGGCGGTGCGCTCGCGTTGACGGGCACCGAACGCAAAACGGTGGATGAGGTATATCGCCCGGTCGCCGGCAAGGCCGCCAGCGTCCCGGACCGCTACAACCAGGTCGAATTGCGGTTCGGCGGCAAGCTCGACCTCGTCGCCCGCGTGTACGACGGCGGCGTCGCGTTCCGCTACGTGCTGCCGCGGCAGGCGGATGCCAAGGAACTGCACATCACGGCGGAACAGACGGGATTCTTTTTCCCGGCGGACTATCGCTGCTGGGGCTTCAATCCCGGCCGCGACGACAGCTCGCACGAGGGGGAATTCGATCCGGTCAAGGCCTCCGCCATCCGCCCCTTCCATTTCTTCGACGCGCCGCTCGTGTGCAAGACCGGCGACAGGCAGACCACCTTCGCGCTGGCGGAGGCGGACAAGCGCGACTACGCGGGCGCCTACTACGCCGGCCGCGGCGACGGCGGGCTGGGCGTGGTTGCGGCCCTGTCGTCCGGCGGCGTGCGCGCTTCGCTGGCCGATGCGCCCTTCGTCACACCCTGGCGCGTCGTCATGATCGCCGACACGCCGGGCGGCCTGGCCGCGTCCAGCCTGGTCCCCATGTTGGGCAGTCCGTCCGTCATCGCCGACACCAGCTGGATCAAGCCGGGCAAGTCGGCCTGGGACTGGTGGAACGGCTGGGCGGTCGATATTCCCGGCGCCGGCATCAACACCGCCACGTATCGGGCCTACATCGATTTTGCCGCTTCCCTGCACCTCGATTACATGCTGATCGACGAGGGCTGGTACGAAGGGAGCGCGGAGTGGGCCGCTCCGTCGGACGTGACCAAACCCGTCCCCGCCATGGATATCCCCGGCCTGGTCGCCCATGCGCGCGGCCAGGGCGTCGGCATCTGGCTGTGGCTGCAGTGGGAACAGCTGGACCGCCAGCTGGACGCCGCTCTCGCGCTGTACGAGTCCTGGGGTATCAAGGGCATCAAGGTCGACTTCATGAACCGCAGCGACCAGGGCATGGTGGCCTTCTACCACAAGCTGCTCGCCAAGGCGGCCGCGCACCACCTGATGGTCGACCTGCATGGCGCCTATCCGCCGGACGGCTTGCTGCGCACCTACCCGAACTACATGACGCAGGAAGGCGTGATGGGCGCCGAGTACAACAAGTGGAGTACGCGCGTCACGGCGACGCACAACGTGACCTTGCCTTTCACGCGCATGATCCTGGGGCCGATCGACTACACGCCCGGCGGCTTCCGCGCGCTGCGCCCGGCCGACTTCCTGACGCAGCACCGCAACGTCAAACCCTACGTGCAGACCACGCGCGGCCAGGCCGTGGCGATGTACGTGGTGTTCGATTCGCCGCTCGTGATGGTGGCGGACAGCCCCGACGCCTACCGCAATGCCGATGGCAGCTGGGCCGACGGCGCCCGGTTCATCGGCAAGGTGCCGACGACCTGGGACGAAACGCGCGTGCTGGCCGGCGACATCGGCCAGTACATCGTGACGGCCCGCCGCAAGGGCGACACCTGGTACATCGGCGCCATGACCAACGAATCGGCCCGGGTCCTGGATGTGCCGCTCGACTTCCTGGAGCGTGGGACCGGTTACGGCGCCGAGATTCTCCAGGACGGCAAGGACGTCATTCACCTGAAAGCCAGCACCGCCCAGGTCAAGGCCGGCGGCAAGCTCAGGCTGGCCCTGGCCGGCTCCGGCGGCGCCGTCGCCGTCCTCACTCCGGGAGGCCAGCATGCGAAAGCTGCCCGCTAAGGCGGTCCTGGCCGCCGTCCTTGCCACCGCGCTGGCGGCGGGGGCGCAGTCGAACCCGGAGCAGCCACGCGCCCGGCTACCCGCGCCGGCCGCGCCCGGCCCGGACGACGTACGCGCCATTCCGGCTCCGCCGGCCGGCTTCGCGGACGACCGGTCGGACATCGTGCACGGCCGCGTCGAGGAGTTCGGCTACGACTCGCCCGTCACGGGCACGCGCCGCAAGGCCAGCGTCTATCTGCCGCCGGGCTACACGCCGGAGCGCCGCTATCCCGTGCTGTACCTGCTGCACGGGCTCGCCGGCAACCACGACGAGTGGCGCAGTTACGTGCACGCCGCGGCCATTCTCGACAACCTGAATGCGGCCGGAGCGATCGTGCCGGCCATCGTCGTCATGCCGAACGGCCGGGCAATGGCGGACGACCGCCCGCCGCCGGAAGAACGCAAGTTCGCGCCGGAGCACGTGGCCGCCTTCGCGCGCTTCGAGCGCGAGCTGCTGGAGGTATTGATTCCGGCGATCGACCGGCGCTATGCGACCCTGGCCGATGGTCAGCATCGCGCGCTGGCCGGCCTGTCGATGGGAGGAGGACAGGCGCTGAATTTCGGCCTGTCGCATCAGGATACCTTTGGCTGGGTCGGCGCGTTTTCGGCCGCGCCCAATACGCAGGCCGCCGGCCAGCTGCTGCGCGGCCGGCCATCCCTGGCGCTGCTGTATCTCTCTTGCGGGAACCAGGACGGTCTATTCGGGGTGTCGCAAGCCTTTCACCGCTACCTGAAGCAACAAGGCATCGCCCACGTGTGGAACGTGGACGAATTCGGGCACGACCGCGAAAGCTGGACCGAGAACCTGTATCACTTCGCCAAGCTGCTGTTCCGGCCGCGCTGAGCGCAGCCGGAACCGGGCTTTTACTGCACGATCAGGTTGCGGGCGCGCAGCCATTCCTCGACGCGCCGCGGCCAGTCCGAGGCCGTGCCCTGGCCGGGACGCATTGCCATCCCGTGCCCGCCGTGTTCGAAGATGTGCAGTTCGGCCGGCACATGCGCCCGGGTCAGCGCCTGGAAGAACAGGATGCTGTTGTCGACCGGGACCACGCCGTCGTCCTGCGAGTGGAACAGCACGGTCGGCGGCGTCTTCGCGCTGACCTGCTTCTCGACCGACATCAGCTGCACCAGCTCGGGCGCCGGGTTGTTCCCGATCAGGCCCTGGCGCGAACCGTAGTGCGTGGTCGGCGTCTCCATCGTGATGACCGGGTACATCAGGATCGCGAAGTCCGGACGGGCGCTGACGGCGTCGAGCGCGGCGCCCGTCTTGCCGGCCGGGTTGTCGAACAACGTGGCCGCGCTGGCGGCGAGATGGCCGCCGGCCGAGCTGCCCATGACGCCGATGCGGTCGGGCGCCACGTTGAACTGCGCGGCTTTCGAGCGCACCAGGCGGATCGCGCGCAGCACATCCTGCAGCGGCGCCGGATGGCCGTAATCGGACAGGCGGGACTTCAGCACGAAGGCCGTCACGCCCAGGTTCGACAGCCACTGCGCGTACTGGGTTCCCTCGCGGGTGAAGGACAGGAAGTAGTAGCCGCCGCCGGGGCAGATGATGACGGCCGTCCTGGCGGGCCGGTCGTAGGCGGCCGGGAAGACGGTCAGGGTCGGATGCGAGATGTTGTTGATGCGCTCGCCGTCGAGATGTTCCGGCCCCGGGTTGGCCCTGGCGTTCGGGACGCCTTCCGGCCACAGGTCGAGCACGGTCGTCTGGGCGTGCCCGGTCCCCGCCGCCATCAGGAAGCCGAGAATAAGCAGGAGTTTTCGCATGTGGTGAGTCCTTCAGTGAGTTGATCAGGGTTGGTGTTCTTCGATGATCGCCAGATCCCAGGGACCGAGCGTCAGGCGCTGATCCGGGCGCAGCGTTGCGCCGCTGAGCAGATCGGTGCCGGCCCGCCGCCGGTAGTCGAAGCTGATGGCGGAGGGGGAGTAGTTGAAATAGAAGTTGACCGGCCGCTGGAAGCGGTTGATGCCGCTGCGCGCATGCACCTGCGCCGGCAGCTGCTGGTCCGGTCCGAGCAGGCCGGCTTCGCCCAGGAGCCGGCGCAGCACGGCCTGCTGCAGGCGGTCGGACAGGTAGGTTCCCTCATAGACCACGGTGCCCGCGCCGAAGCGGTTGGCGGTGATGGCGGGCCAGCGGCCGAAGAACGGATGGTCGTAGTAGGCCAGCGCCGTGGCCGTGTCGAGCTGGAGGAATTCGGCCCAGTAGCGGACCTGGTTGTCCGCGCCCGCCTGGTACGGATCGCCTTTCAGCTGCAGCGGCTGCGCCAGGTTGGAAAACTCCTGGTAGTGGAAGCCGAGCGCTTCGCGCAGGGGCCCCGGCGCCATGGTCCAGCGCACGGCCGCGTTTTCGTTGGTGAAGCCGCTCTTGAAGGTCATGAGGACATGGCCGCCCTTCCTGATGTAGGCGGCGATGCGCTGGAGGAGGGCGTCGTCGGCGACATACAGGGACGGCACCACCAGCAGCTTGTAGGCCGAGAAATCGGCCGTCTCGGGGAACACGAAGTCCGTCCCGACGTTCAGGTCGTACAGGGCGCGGTGCAGCTGGCGCACGAGCGAGCCGTAGTCCGCCTTGGTGCCGCCGCCGCCCCACTGCGACGCCTTGGCGAACGGCATGTCGTTGATGGCGTTGAGCGAATCGCGGCTCCACAGGATCGCCACGTCGTTGTGCAGCTTCAGGTCCACCAGGCGCGGGCCGATCTTCTGCAGCTCGTGGCCGGTGCGGCGCATTTCGGCGTAGGCCCGGTTCGGTTCGAGGTCGTGCGACAGCACGCCCTTCCAATACGTCTCCTGGTTGGCGTGGATGGAGGACCAGTGCCAGTACTCGACCATGTTGGCGCCGTTCGCGATGTGCGTGTACACATCCTCGCGGAACTGGCCGTCGTAGGGCGGATACTGGAAGGAGGAGGACCAGTCGGTGGTCTGGGCGTTGGTCTCGGTGACGAGGAAGTTGCCGCCCTTGAGCGAGCGCGTGAAATCGGCCTGCAGCGCCTGGTCGGCCCCGTTGTAGTCGTCCTGCGGCGCCCAGTGGTAGACGTTCACGGCCGGGATATCGAGCGCGCGCGCCACCGCCTCCTCGTTGACGTCGGCGTGCAGGGCGCCGGCGAAATCGTGGGTGATGAACTGGCGCGGTGCGGCGCACGCGCGCACCAGCTCCGCCTGC
>DASRUW010000268.1:0-2645 GCA_035655255.1 Telluria sp.
TGTATATCGATGACTTAATGACTTGCCGGTTAGTAATTATAGACATGTCCAGTATTTTTGCAAATGACTTTTGCGTCAGTTAGCTTCGCATGCCCATCGATCACTACGAAAATTTCCCTGTAGCATCATTTTTATTACCCCACCGACTGGTGCCGGCGGTAGAAGCGATCTACGCCTTTGCCCGCAGCGCGGACGACCTGGCCGACGAGGGCGATGCGGCGCCTGAGGAACGCCTGGCAGCGCTGGCGCAGTACGAAGCCTGGCTGGAACTGGCGGGCCGCGGGGAAGCGACCGGCAACCCGATCTTCGACCGCCTGGCCGGCGTGATCCGCGACTACGCCCTGCCCCTGCAGCCCTTCCGCGACCTGCTTTCGGCCTTCAAGCAGGACGTGGTCACCACCCGTTACCCGGACTTTGGCGCGCTGCGCGACTATTGCCGGCGCTCGGCCGATCCGGTCGGGCGGCTGATGCTGCACCTGTACGGCGCGGCCGACGCGGCCAACCTGGCCGCCTCCGACGCCGTCTGCACGGCCCTCCAGCTCATCAACTTCTGGCAGGACGTGGCGATCGACTGGGACAAGCGCCGCATCTACCTGCCGCTGGACGACCTGGCCGCGCATGGCGTGACCGAGGCCGATATCGCCGCCGGCAGCACCGGCGCGCGCTGGCGCTCCCTGCTCGCCTTCGAAGTCGAACGCGCGCGCAGCCTGATGCTCTCGGGCGCGCCACTGGCCACGCGCCTGCCCGGGCGCATCGGCTGGGAGCTGCGGCTGGTGGTCCAGGGAGGCCTGAGGATTCTTGATCTGATTGAAGCAAACGGTTACGACGTGTTCCGCCACCGCCCCGCGCTGGGCTGGTCCGACTGGGTCGTCATGGCCTGGCGCGCGCTGCGCATGTAAGATAACGCCTTTGATACCGA
Organism: Telluria sp.; assembly: GCA_035655255.1. GTDB lineage: Bacteria > Pseudomonadota > Gammaproteobacteria > Burkholderiales > Burkholderiaceae_D > Telluria. Next base: position 920 of record DASRUW010000268.1, read on the forward strand.
ACCGATAAGACCGGACTGCATGTCTCCCGACGACTACTGCCAACAGAAGACCGCGCAAAGCGGCTCCAGTTTCTACTACAGCTTCCTGTTCCTGCCGCCGGAGCGGCGCCGCGCCATCACCGCCCTGTACGCCTTCTGCCGCGAAGTGGACGACACCGTGGACGAATGCACCGACCAGGGCGTGGCGCGCATCAAGCTGGCCTGGTGGCGCGCGGAGTTGTCACAGATGTACGCCGGATCGCCCACGCACCCGGTCACTCAGGCGCTGGCGCCCCACCTGGCCGCGTACGGCCTGAAGGAGGAACACCTGCAGGCCATCGTGGACGGCATGGAGATGGACCTGGACCAGACCCGCTACCTCGATTTCGCCAATCTCGAGAAATACTGCTGGCACGTGGCCGGCGCGGTCGGCATCCTCTCGGCCAGCATCTTCGGCGTGACACAGCCGCAGACCCTCAAGTACGCGGAGAAACTGGGACTGGCTTTCCAGCTCACGAACATCATCCGCGACGTGGGCGAGGACGCGCGCAAGGGCCGCATCTACCTGCCCGTCAACGAGCTGCAGCAATTCGACGTGAAGGCGGCGGACCTGCTCAACGCGCGCCACAGCGAGAAGTTCGAGCTGCTGATGCGCTTCCAGACCGAACGGGCCGAGCGCTATTACGAGGAAGCCTACGCGCTGCTGCCGCGCGCGGACCGGCGCGCCCAGCGGCCCGGCCTCATGATGGCCGCGATCTACCGCACCCTGCTCGACGAGATCGCCCGCGACGGCTTCCATGTCCTGAACCAGAAGATCTCCCTCACGCCGCTGCGCAAGCTGTGGCTGGCGTGGAAGACCTATGTGCGCGGCTAAGACCGCGGCGGTCATCGGCGGCGGCTGGGCAGGCTGCGCGGCCGCGCTGGAACTGGCCCGGGCCGGCCACAAGGTCACGCTGTTCGAAGCGGCGCGCACCCTCGGCGGACGCGCCCGTGCCGTCGCCGTGCACGGCCACACGCTGGACAACGGCCAGCACATCATGCTGGGCGCCTACACGGAGACCATGCGCCTGATGCGCGCCGCCGGCATCGATCCCGCGCGCGCCTTCCTGCATCTGCCGCTGCAGATGCGCTATCCGCGGGCGACCGGCATGGATTTCATCGCTCCGCGCTGGCCGGCGCCCTTGCACCTGCTCGGCGCCCTGCTGCGCGCCAAAGGACTGGCCGGCGCGGACAAGCTGGCGCTGGCCCGCTTTTCCACCACGGCGCGCTGGATGGGCTGGGTGCTGTACCAGGATTGCAGCGTGAGTGAACTGCTGGAGCGCTTCGACCAGACCGAACGCCTGATCCGCCTGATGTGGCGCCCGTTATGTCTGGCGGCCCTCAACACGCCGCCGGAGCGCGCCTCGGCCCAGGTCTTCCTGCACGTGCTGCGCGACAGCCTCGGCGCCAAGCGGCGCGACGCCTGCGACATGCTGCTGCCGCGGGTCGACCTGACCTCCGCCTTCCCGGGAGCCGCCGCGGCGCGCATCGAGGCCGACGGCGGCTCGGTGCGCACCGGCGCCACGGTGCAGCGCATCGTGCGCTTCAAGGACAACTGGCAGGTGGAAGCGAGCGGTGCGTCCGTGGGCGGCACCTGGACCGCCTACTTCGACCGCGTGGTGCTCGCCACCAACCCGAGCGCCGCCGGCGGCCTGCTGGCGGACCTGGCCGACGCGGCGACGCTGGAACGCCTGCGCGGCCTCGCCTT
>DASRUW010000269.1:0-22742 GCA_035655255.1 Telluria sp.
GGAAAATAGCCCCCGGCACGCCAGGCCAAGCCCGCCACCCGGCGGGCTTTTTTCATGCGCGGGGCGCGCGCGGCATGAGGGACACGAGGGCCTTGACCGCGTAAATGACCAGGATGGTGCCGGTCAGGTCGCCCCAGAACATCGCGAACAGGCTGCCCCAGGAGGCGGCGTCGCCGTGCACGAGATACCAGAGGTGGTGCAGCAAGGGCCCGGCCAGGGAAAAGGCGAGGATGTTCCACAGCAGGCGCTGCGACGAAAGATTGCTGAGCGAGGGGCGCAGGCCGAACACGCGCCGGTCGCACAGGTTCACCAGCCAGGGCGCGGCGGCCGCGGCGATGCCGCCCGCCAGCGCGCGCGTGACATCGTAGGGAAACAGCCACAGGAAGCAGACCAGCGACGAGGCCAGCAGCAAGCCCAGGACGCCCGCGGTCCCGCACAAGAGGACCGCCAACAGCCGGACGCCGGCCGGCAGATAGATCCAATTGATGCCGGTGGCAAACTCGAGACGCCCGAACAGCCAGCCGTTCAGCAGGTAGGTCAAGAGGTAGACCAGGACGGTGGCCAACGCCATGCCGGCGCGCAATTGCAGACTCTCCTGTTTAACAAAAAACATACTGAGAGTAAAATGATAAATACCAAAAGTAACGCATGCCCCAACCTCGCATCGGACTCTCATGCACAGCAAACTACGCCGTCCCGCGGAAATTTATTTCCGCTTCCTGCACCTGGCGGAAGCGCTGCGCGGCCTGCCGTCGCTGCCGCCGCTCGACCCGTTGGAAGAACGCATTCTTACATTTGTTGCAATGAACGCGCAAGTGGAGGCCCGCCTGTCGGTACGCGACATGATGGCGCGCGTGGAATTCGGCTCGCCCGCGACGGTGCACAGCCGGCTCAAGTCGCTGCGGGAAAAAGGATGGCTGACGCTGGAGGAAACGGAGGACGCGCGCCGCAAGCAGGTCGCGCTGACACAGGCCGCCCTCGGGCATTTCGACTCGCTGTCGAAGTGCCTGGTGAAGGCGGTCCGCGGTTGATCAGTAGTTACTGACGGTTACCACGCTGGGGATTGCCCAGCGCGTCTTCGACATCGCCCAATTTCTCCTGGGTCTTGCCTTTCACTTGGTTCTTCAAGCCTTCGGCCTGCTGGCGGCTGCTGCCGGTCAGTTCACCGGCCTTTTCCTGGATCTTGCCGCCAAGGTTCTTGGCTTTGCCTTTCAACTGGTCCTTGTTCATGCGTAACTCCTGTGTGGTTGGACACAGGGTCACGATAGAACGCCGGCCCACGCCCCTCTGTACGCTGGCGCACGCAGGCCGGCCGTTCGATCACCAGACCCGCACGCGCTCGGCCGGTGCCAGGTAGAGCTTCTGGCCCGGCTGGACATTGAAGGCCGGGTACCAGGCGTCCAGGTTACGCACGGTGTAGGTGCGCCACTGGGCCGGGGCGTGGCCGTCGGTCAGCACGCCGCGGCGCAGGGCCGCCTCGCGCATCACCACGCGCCAGCTCTGGGCGAAACCGGTGAAGAACTGCTGGTCGGCATCGGCCGGGACCGGCTTGCCGGCCAGCGAAGCGTGGTAGGCGTCGTAGGCGGCGGCCAGGCCGGCCAGGTCGGCCAGGTTCTCGGACAGGGTCAGCTGGCCGTTGATGGCCAGGTCCGGGAACGGCTTGTAGGCGCTGTACTGCGCGGCCAGGGCGGCCGCGGCCTTGCGGAAGTGTTCGCCGTCTTCCTTGGTCCACCAGTCGCGCAGGCGGCCCTGGGCGTCGAACTGCGAACCCTGGTCGTCGAAACTGTGGCTGATCTCGTGGCCGATCACGGAGCCGATCGCGCCGTAGTTGATGGCGTCCGATGCCTTCGGGTCGAAGAACGGCGGCATCAGGATCGCGGCCGGGAAGTTCAGCGCGTTCTGCAGCGGCATATTCACGGCGTTGACCAACTGCGGCGGCATCGACCACTCGGTGCGGTCCACCTTCTTGTGGCGCAGCTTGGACAGCTCGGTCGCGGTGGCGAACTGCTCGGCGCGCATGGCGTTGCCGAAGGCGTCGGTGCGCGACACCTGCAGGCCGGCGTACGACTTCCATTTGTCCGGGTAGCCCACGCCAACGTACAGGGTCTTGAGCTTTTCCTTGGCCTGGGCGCGGGTGGCCGGGGCCATCCAGTCGAGCTTGTCGATGCGCTGGGCGAAGGCGGCGACGATGTTCTTCACCATCGCCTGGATGCGGGCCTTGCTCTCGGCCGGGAAGTAACGCTCGACGTACAGGTGGCCGACCGCTTCGTCCATCGCCGCGTCGGTCGAGGCCAGCGCGCGTTTCCAGCGGTCGGACTGCTTGGGCGTGCCGGACAGGGCGCGGCCGGCGAAGTCGAAGCGCAGGTCGCCGAAGGCCTTGGGCAGCACGCCGGCGGAGTGGTTCAGGCGATGGAAGGCCAGCCAGTCCTTCCACACGGCGACGTCCTCGCTCGCCACCAGGGCGGCCTCGCCCTTGGCGGCGCTGGGGTGCCAGACGATGAACTTGTCCTGGCCGCCCAGCTTGGCGGCCTTGAACAGCGCCTTCCAGTCGATGCCCGGCGCGTTGGCGGCGAACTGCTCCAGCGTCCAGTGGTTGTTCGCCTTGAGCACGTCGGCCGAATCCTCGCGGGTGCCGTGGGCCTGGGCGATCTTGGTTTCCAGCTCGACCACCTTGGCGGCGCGCTGGTCGGCGTCGGCGTAGCCGGCCTGCTTGAGCATGGCCGCGATGTACTGCTGGTACTTCGTGCGCAGGGTGGACATGCGCTCGTTCTGGTCCAGGTAGTAGGCGCGGTCGGGCATGCCCAGGCCGCCCTGCAGCACGTAGGTGGTGTAGTGGTCCGGATCGGTCAGGTCCTGGGCGATCCACAGGCCGAACAGGTTCTCGGTAAAGAAATTGGTCGCGTTGAGCGGGTCCACGTCGGCGCGCAGGCCCTCGCCCAGCACGCGGGTCAGGTCGGCCTTGTCCTTGATGGCGTCGATCTGCGCCAGCATGGGCTTGATCGGGGCCAGGCCCTTGGCCTCGATCGCCGCTTCGTCCATGTATGCGGCGTAGTAGTCGGCCACCTTGCGCGCGTCGCCGCGCGCCTTCCTGTCGGCGGCCACACCCTTGATCAGGTCGGCGATGCGCTTGCTGTTGTCCTCGGCCAGCTGGGCCATCGAGCTCCACGAGCTGCGGTCGTCCGGGATCTTGGCGGTGGCCAGCCAGTCGCGGTTCACGTAGGCGAAGAAGTCGTCGCCCGGCTGCACGGTGGCGGCGGCCGGCGCGGCCGGCGCGGCGGCGGGAGCCTGCGCCTGGCCGTAGGCCGGCGCGATGGCGAGGAAGGCGCCGCACAGCGCGGCGCAGAGAGCGGATTTCACGGGTGCTTGCATGAGTGTCCCTATGTGTTGTGGTGGTGTGAAATTACGGTTGCGCAAACGCGGCGCGCGCCTGCGCGAGCAGGCGGGCGCGCTGCTGCGCGCGGATGCGGATGGCGGCGCCGGTGCGCTTGGCTTCGACCAGCGCCTCCGGTCCCAGCTGGTCCTTGGCGTAGGCCTCGAGCAGGTCGGCGTGGGCCGGGTTGGACGAGGCGGAGACGATGGACGCGAACACGCGGTTGCGCGTGATCGCGTCGGTGTCCTTCAGCAGCGCGTCGCGGTGGGCCACGGCGAAGGACCAGACCTGGTCGACGTGCTCGGCGCGGGCGACGGTGGGCACGACCTGGGCGATCAGGGGCGGCGGCAGCTTGCCGGACATGGCCAGCTGCAAGGTGCGCTCGGACAGGGCCGGGTCGAGGGCGCTGGCCAGCGCGCGGCCGTAGCGGTTGCGCTCTTCCACGCTGTTGGCCTTCATGGCCAGCCCGGTCAGGGCGTCGTAGGTGGCCGGATCGGCGTAGCGGCCGGCGGTGCTCATCACCACGTCCAGCAGCGGCACCGGCAGGCTGGCCGGATCGGCGACGAAGCGGCGGAAGCGCGCCTTGGCCTCGTCGATGGTGGCGGCATCGCCGGCCCGGGCCAGCGCGCCGATCAGGAGGCTGCGCAGCTGGCGGTCCTCGGCCGATTCGCCGGGCTTTTCGTCCCAGCCCAGCACGGCGAAGCGCGGCTTGGCCAGCTTGGCGATGTACTTGCGCACCAGGTCGCGCTCGGGCGTGCCTTCGGCCAGGGTCTCCAGCGTGAACAGGTTGCCGATGATGGAGTCCCAGATCGCCGCGCGCTGCTCGCCCTGGTAGCGCTCGGCCAGGGCCAGGTAGTTCGCCAACGGCATGCGGTCGGCCGAGACCATGGCCCAGGCGTCGGTCAGGAGCTTGAGGCGGGTCGGGTCGGGCAGCTTGGCGGCCTGCGCGGCCAGGGCGTCGAAACTCGCCTTGTCGTACTGGACGCGGAAGTAGCCCACGCTCCACGGATCGACCACCAGCGGCTGGTCGCACGTCGGCTGGGTGACGGTGGCGCTCGGGCCGGACATCAGGGTGTACCAGGCCTTGCCGTTGACGGTGCCCACCTGCACCGGCACGTGCCAGCTGCGTTTCTCGCCGGCCGGGCCGTCCAGGCGGAACAGTTCCTGCGACAGGGTGACGGTGCGCTTGCCGTTGGCGCAGGCCTGCTCCACCTTCACCACCGGGAAGCCGGACTGCGTGGTCCAGTCCGAGGCCAGCTTGGCGACCGGCTTGCCGGAGGCTTCCTCCAGCGCGGCCCACAGGTCGGCCGTGGTCGTGTTCGAATACTGGTGCTTGGCCATGTAGGCGCGCATGCCGCGCTTGAAGGCTTCCTCGCCCAGGTACTGCTCCAGCATGCGCAGGAAGGCTTCGCCCTTGCCGTAGGTGATGCTGTCAAAGGCGCTGGCAGCCTGCTCCTCGTTCGCCACCGGGGTCTGGATCGGGTGGGTGCTGGCGCGGGCATCGAGGTTCAGCACGTACTCGCGCTCGACCTGGGCGTGCAGGTAGGGGCGCCACTCGGGATGGAAGTGGTTGGTGGCCTTGGTCGCCATCCAGGACGCAAAGCCCTCGTTCAGCCACAGGTTGTCCCACCAGGCCATGGTGACGAGGTTGCCGAACCACTGGTGCGCCACCTCGTGGGCGTTGACGCCGAACGAGATCTCGCGCCGGTTCTCCGGGCTCTTCTTGGGGTCGACCAGCAGGGCCGCCTCGTTGTAGACGATGCCGCCCCAGTTCTCCATCGCGCCGTTCAGGCCGCCGGGCACGGCGATCTGGTCCAGCTTGGCGAGCGGGTAAGGCACGCCGAAATAATTGTTGTAGTAGCGCAGCAGTTCGCGGGTCGATTCGAGCACGTAGGGCGCGGCGGCCTGCTTGCCGGGCGTGGTGACGACGCCGATCTCGACGCCGTTGTCCTTGATGCTGCTGCGTTCCAGTTCGCCCGCGACCAGCACCACCAGGTAGCTCGGCATCTTGGGCGTGGCGGCGAACGAGACGCGCTGCTTGCCACCGTCGATGGTCTCGCGCTTGTCGACCGAGGTGTTGGAGAAGGCCTGGTAGTTGGCCGGCAGGTCGACCGTCAGCTTGAAGCGGGCGCGGAAGGACGGCTCGTCCCAGGTCGGCAGCATGCGGCGCGCGTCGCTCGGCTCCATGGTGGAGGCGATCATGGACTTCTCGCCCCGCTCGGTGGGATAGCTCATGTGGAACAGGCCGCGCGCCTCGCGGTTGATCTTGCCGTGGAATTTCAGGGCCAGCTGGTAGCGCCCGGCCGGCAGCTGGCGCGGCAGCGCGAAGCTGAGCGTCTGCTGCTGCTCGTCGATCTGCGGGACCAGGGCCAGGTTGGGCAGGTCCTTGCCGGACAGGGTGGCCGCGTCGATGGCGATGTTGGCCACGTTGAGCATGATGCGGGAAGTCGGCTGGAGCACGTCGATCTCCACCGTTTCCGACCCCAGGAAGGTGTGCGCGGCCAGGTCGGGCACCAGGTGGGCCGCGTACTGGACCGGCACGACGTCCTTGGGCAGCTTGCCGGGCGTGGCGGCGAAGGAATACGGGGCCTCGGCGTGGGCGGCCAGGGCGGTACAGGCCAGGGCGACGGCCCCGGCCAGACGAGGAGCCTTGATTCGGTTCATGTTTCTCTCTTGTTGTGTATTTGCGCGGGCGAGGCGCACAATCTCGCACGCTGCACTCTACCGGGCGGGAAAACAAAGGAAAGCACGGTGCGACAGACTGCACAATCCTGCGCCAGGCCGTCGAAATCGGGGAATGGCCGGACCGGAAAGGCTGCATGGTATAGTCCCGCTGCCCACAGAGGCAACTGAAAGGAGACGCCGTGAGTATTGACGCCCTGCTGCAGAACCAGCATGCCCTGCCCTCCGCGCCCAAGGTGATCGAGGAGCTGATCTCCAGCTTCGACGACCCGGCCGCCTCGGTGGACGCGGTGGCGCGCAAGATCGGCCAGGACCCGGTGCTCTCGGCCAAGCTGCTGCGGCTGGCCAATTCCGCCTACTACCACGTCTCGCGCAGCATCGCCTCGGTGGACGACGCGGTGCGCATGCTGGGCTTCGTCTCGGTCCGCTCGCTGGTGGTCAGTTCCGGGCTGGTGGGCAGCTTCAAGAACGTGCCCGGCCTGGACCTCAAGCAATTCTGGCGCTACAGCCTGGAGACGGCGGTGGGCGCCAAGTGGATCGCGCGCCAGGCGCACGAGAATACCGACCTCGCCTTCACCATCGGCCTGATGCATGCCATCGGCCAGCTCGTCATGCACGTGGGCGCGCCCGACGTGGCCCAGGCCATCGACGCCGCCGCCAGCCCCTTCCACCCGCAGCGCCAGCAGGCCGAGCGCGAAGCCCTCGGCTACAGCTTCGCCGACGTGGGCGCGGCCCTGGCCGAGCGCTGGAAGTTCCCGCTGATCTTCGCCGAGACCATCCGTACCTACGGCAATCCCCTGCCCCTGACCCCGCTCAACCGGATCGGCGGGGTCCTGTGCCTGGCCGTATGGGCCACCCAGCATGCCCACGGGGAAGCGGCGGACGACAGCTTCCCGGCCGACGTGGCCGCCGCCCTCGGGCTGGCGCCGGAGACGATCCTGGCCGACATGCCGCCCCTGGCCGAGCTGTCCGCAGGGCTGGAAGAGCTTGTCAAAGCATAAACAAAAAATAGTTGAAAAAATTTTGCTCCGGACCCTAAAGTTCTCTCAAGCGCTGCCGTAAACGGGTGAGACGCAGTAATCCGCCCATATTTTTGACAGGTGCGCCCATGAACTCCCAAGACGTCCTCTCGGTGTACGAGCAGATCGCAGGACTGACCGCCCAGATGGCGGTGGCCGCCAAGGCCGGCGACTGGGACAGCCTGACCCGCCTCGAAAGCGAATGCCAGAGCCGTTCGCGTGCCATGGCCGAGGTCGCCGTCCCCGCCCTCACCGGCGAGCTGCGGGCGCGCAAGGTGGCGCTGATCAAGCAGATCATGGCCAACGACAAGGCAATCCGGGAAGTGACCGATCCGTGGCAGCAGCAGCTGGCGCGGGCGATGCACTGAACGCCAGACGCCTGGAAATGAAAAAAGCGCCGAGAGGCGCTTTTTTTTATGGAATTCGGGAGAGCGAACACCAGGTATCTCCTGGCGTCGCCTCTTGCCGGTTGCCCTTCCGGCGTTCCTCGCACACAGCAGGCTTGGAACAGCTTCCGAAGCAGGCGTTTCATCAACGGCTATCTGTTTTCCGCGCCACGCTATCGTTGGTGGCTGCGCAGAACACTGCTTCGTTCTTGGGACCTCCTCGGAGATCCATGAGGCCCAGTATAACGTAAATCCGGAACACGTGCGTTCTAATCAGCGGGATTTTCCTCCTGCTGTTCGGTGCTTGGCGCGTCCTCCTTCTTCTTACGCCAGCGCGCCAGCAAGCCCCCGCCGGGCGCGCCCTTCAGCCTGGCGAGGCGGCGGCGCAGACTCCACCAGGCCGCGCCCAGTCCGGCCAGGGCGGCGGCGCCGATGCCCACGGCCGGCAGCCAGGACGGGAAGCGCGGCTTGGCCGGCTCTTCCGGCGCCGGCTTGGTGACCACGCGTGGCTTGGACGGCTTGGCCACGTGCGGCGCCGGCATGTCCACGCTCGACTGCAGCTGCTTGACCTTCTCTTCCAGATCCACGATCTGGGCCGACAGCTCGGCGTTCTTGTAATCGAGGGCGGCGCAGGCGCGCCTGGCCTCGGCGGCGGCCGCGGCGTCCGGCGCGGCCGCCCTCTTCTTCGGCGCGGGCGGCGGCAGCGGCGCAATTTCCGGCGGCGGAGGCGGCGGGGCCGGGTGCGGGTCCGGCACGAACCACAGGGTCACCTCGCGCACGGTATGACGGCCGCTGTCGTTCAGGTCGAGGAACAGGTGGACGGTCGGCTGCTCCACCGGCGCGATGGTGGTCACGTGCAGGAACTGATGGCCGTCGCGCCGCATCACGGACAAGTGCACCGACCCGAGCACGGACGGCACGGCCAGTCCGGCGGACTCGTACACGGTCGGGCGCGCCAGGGAGACCTGGACCGGGGCCGTCCCGTCGGGCAGGAGCTCCACGTCCGCGATCATCGGCTGGCCGAGCCAGGACTTCACCACCGCCTCGCCCAGCTCGGCGCCATGCGCGGCAGAAGACGCGCCGGCGAGGGCAAGCAGGACAGACAGCAAGGAACGACGTGGCATGATGGGGAAATATTTGTGGCCTCAGCGTCATTAACGCCCTTTCGGCTAAACTCTTTAATCCGATCCCCACCCAAGAAGAGGAACAGCATGGCCCAGCGCAGTGAACAGGATAGTTTCGGTCCGATCGACGTGCCTGCCGACAAGCTGTGGGGAGCGCAGACCCAGCGCTCGCTCGAGCACTTCAGGATCTCGACCGAACGCATGGCGCCCGAGCTGATCGCGGCGCTGGCCGAGGTCAAGCGCGCCGCGGCGGCCGTCAACCGCTCGCTCGGACTGCTGGCGGCCGACAAGGCCAACGCCATCGTCGCCGCCGCCACGGAGGTCCTCGAAGGCAAGCACGCGGACGAATTCCCGCTCGCGGTCTGGCAGACCGGCTCCGGAACCCAGACCAACATGAACATGAATGAGGTGCTGGCCAACCGCGCCTCGGAACTCCTGGGCGGGCCGCGCGGCGCGGGCCGCCTGCTGCACCCGAACGACGACGTCAACCTGGGCCAGTCCTCCAACGACGTGTTCCCGACCGCGATGCACGTCGCGGCCGCGCTGGCCGTGGCGGACCGGGTGCTGCCCGCGCTGGCCCGGCTGCGCGGCACCCTGGAACACAAGGCGCGCGCCTTTGCCGACATCGTCAAGATCGGCCGCACCCACCTGCAGGATGCGACCCCGCTCACGCTGGGCCAGGAGTTTTCCGGCTACGTGGCCCAGCTCGAATTCGCCGAGCACGCGATCAAGCAGGCCCTGCCCGGCCTGCTGCAGCTGGCCGCGGGCGGCACGGCCGTGGGGACGGGGCTCAACGCGCACCCGGACTTTGCCAACCGCATCGCGGCGGAACTGTCCTCGCGCACCTTGCACAGCTTCCGCTCCGCGCCCAACAAGTTCATGGCCCTGGCCGGGCACGACGCCATGGTCGCGATGCACGGCGCCTTCAAGACCCTGGCCACGGCGCTCATGAAGATTGCCAACGACATCCGCTGGATGGCGTCCGGCCCGCGTTCGGGGCTGGGCGAGCTCCTGATCCCCGAGAACGAGCCGGGCAGCTCGATCATGCCGGGCAAGGTCAACCCGACCCAGGCCGAAGCGCTGACCATGCTGTGCTGCCAGGTGTTCGGCAACGACGTGGCGCTGACCGTGGGCGCGGCGTCCGGGAACTTCGAACTGAACGTGTACAAGCCGATGATCGCGCATAACTTCCTGCAAAGCGCGCGCCTGCTGGCCGACGGGATGCGCTCGTTCGACGAGCACTGCGCCCACGGCATCGAGCCGAACCGCGCGCGCATCGGGCAGCTGATGGAGCAGTCACTGATGCTGGTGACCGCCCTCGCCCCGCATATCGGCTACGACAAGGCGGCGCAGATCGCCAAGAAGGCGCAGCAGGAAGGCACGACCCTGCGCGCAGCCGCGCTGGCCCTGGGCCATGTCAGCGCCGACGAGTTCGAGCAGTGGATCGTGCCGCTGGCGATGACGCGGCCGGAGTCGTAAGACTGGGCAGACCAGGTCCTAACGGAAGCTGCGGGCGTAGCGCACGCCGAGCAGCACGTCGTTCGGCTCGGTGCGGTCGCTGCCCGGGCGCAGGCGCAGCATCAGGCCGCCGGTGACGCGCGCGTCCTTCCCGGCGGCGCGGCTGTAGCTCAATTCGACGTCGCGCTCCAGCACCGACGCGCGCAGGTTCAGCGCGCGCGAGGTGAACGCCAGCATGCCGTCCTCGCGCGGCATCACGGCGCCCAGGCCGCCGTTCTCGGCGACGCGCACCGGCACGGTGAAGGTCAGGCCGGCGCGGTCGCTGGGGTCGAACAGACCGCGCGCGGACAGGCCGCCGCTCCAGGCCACGGTCGCGACTGCGGGCACCGGGTCGGGACGCTCCTCGAACCGCGCGTCCGGCTGCCAGCTCGCAGTGCGGCCGGCGGCCAGCATGCCGACCAGGGCCAGGCGTGGCGACAGCTCGACACTGCCGGACACCGCGGCGAACACGGTGCGGGTGGTCGGATTGGGCAGGATGGCGCCGGCCTGGGACGCGCACAGCGGCGTGCTGCGTTCGCGCAGGAAGCCGGCGCTGGCGACCAGCGCGCCGCGGCCGGTGCGGTGGGTCAGCTCCAGCGAGAACATCGAGCGGTGGGCGAAAGGATGCACGGCAGGCAAGGCGTCGTCGCGGGCGGCGTCGCGCGCCAGGCCGATCCGCACTTCGGTGTCGGGGCCCCATTCCAGGGTCGCGGAGGCCAGCGCACCCTCCTTCGGCGCCAGCAGGAAGGCGGCGCCGCGGTGCCCGGCGTACCAGCCGGAAGGCACCAGACCGCGCACCAGGTCGGCGACCTTCCAGGGATGCGCGGACGCGGTGCCGGGAAGATAACTGGGCGTGGAAACGGGCGCGGGCGTGTCGCGGCCGAGTTCCTGAGCCATAGCCGCGGCCGGGACGGCGGCGAGCAGAAAGGCGGCGAGCGGGCTGTGCATGATACGAAACCGAGGTGAGGCTGTCGATTTCAGGCTATCAGACTCTTTTCGTATAGCAATACATCTTCGTCTATACAACGCAAATATTTTTCCGCTCCGCCACAGTGCAGTGATGCGTCCTATACACTTCGGAAACGAAACGACCTCTTATCTCAACAAGGAATACAATCCATGCAAGACCTACAAGTCGAACTCACGTCCGAGTTCATCGAACTGAACCAGCTGCTCAAGGTCGCCGGCGTCTGCGACAGCGGCGGCGCGGGCAAGCACATCGTGGCCAGCGGCGACGTCCGCGTGGACGGCAAGCAGGAGCTGCGCAAGACGGCCAAGATCCGGGCCGGCCAGGTCGTCACGCTGGGCGATGTGCGGATCCGCGTCACGGCGGGCTGAGCCGCCACAAATCCGGCGGGCGGGCGTGACCTATTGTGAATTCATCATCGACAGTCTGAAGGTGAATGCCATGGAACGCCCCGAGCAAGCTCGCACGCAGGAACGCCTGATCTGCGACCTGCGCCTCGTGATCGAAAACGCGGAAGAACTGCTGCGCAGTACCGACCAGTACACCAGCGACCTGTATCAGACGGCGCGCGCCAAGCTGAGCCTGGCGCTCAACGTGGCCAACCAGGAGCTGGCCAAGTTCGAGGATGCGCAGCTGGCCAGGATGATCGCGGAGACGGCGGAGGCCAGCCTGCGCCACGCCGACAAGACCGGCGAGGAGCGCGTGCTGCGCGCCTTCTACCACTGACCGCCGCGCGGCCCTTCAGTGGCCGCGCTTGCCCACCATCTCGTCGACCGACAGCCGGCCCGGCCCGAAGGCGACCAGCACCAGCAGCAGCATGCCCCAGTAGAAGTGATCGTTCACCGCCGCCGGGCAGTCGAACATGAACAGCTGCGGGTAAGAAATCACCGCCATCAGGTTCACGAAGAACAGGCCGATCGCCGCCGGGCGCGACAGCAAGCCCAGCGCCAGCAGGACCGGGAACACGAGCTCGCCGCCCGCGCCCATCACGGCCGCCAGGTCCGGCGGCAGGAGCGGCACCTGGTATTCGTCATGGAACAGGGCCAGGGTGGCCGGCCAGTCCTGGATCTTGATCATGCCGGCCTTGAAGAACTGCCAGCCGACGTAAAGCCGCAGCCCCAAACTGGCCAGCGCGCCGCCCCACTCGGCGAGCAGGTCGTCGAAACGGAAAGTGGTGCGATACAGGTTAAGCAGCAGCGGTTTCATGGGTCGTGAGCAGGGAAAGGGCAAGCCATTGTTGAAGATGGGCCGCGACGTCGAAGTCGGGGTCGCGGTCGAAAGCGGCGTCGAGCGCGCCGCCCAGGGTGCCGCCGGCGGCCAGGGTCTGCAGTGCGGCGTGGGCGGCCGCGCCGATCGGCAGGCATTCCGGTTTCCAGCGCGGACGGCAGGCCAGCACGTGGCCGGGCGCGGCGAGCGGGTCGGGGAACGGCACTTCGCTGTCCGGCTGGTGCGCCTGCCAGAGCGGGCCGACGGCGTAGTCCGAGGCCAGCAAGGCGCAGGACGGATGCAGGCGCACCGGCAGCGCCTCGAATTCGTCCGGGCTCAGACCGGCCAGCGTGGCCGGGTCGAGCGGAACGGCAGCAGGCGCATAGTAGGCGCGGTGCAGCGCCCATTCGAGGCGCGCCACGTCGGGGAAATACGGATAGGCGGCCACGTGCTCGAAGCCGGCCAGGAAGTCGGCGAAATGCGCGCCGAAGCGGTTCAGGTCCGGGCTGTCCGAGGGATAGGCATGGCCATAGGCGCGGGCCAGCGCGGTGAAGAATTCCGCACCGACCAGCTGGCGCAGCACGGGATAGGCGGCGGACAGCACCTTGTCCCAGTTGGCGGTCTGGTTGCCGCGATACAGGGCAAAGCGCTCGCCGTGCGCGCTGAAATGCGCCAGGGCGGCCGGTTCGGCCGCGGCATCGAACAGGGCGGCGGCAAACTCGTCCTGGGTCGTGCCCAGCACGGCCGTGCCGTGGCGGATATCCGCCGCGGGCTCAGGAACCGCATCGCCGTGGCGCGCCGCCCCGAACTGCGCGGCGATGGCGCCGGCGCGGGCCGCCTCCTCCACCAGCACGTCCAGCTCGGGCAGGTCGGTATCCCATTCGATCAGGGTCGGCACGCGCCCGAAACGGTCCAGCGCGGCCCGGTACAGGTCCCACACGGCGGGCGCCACCGGCGCGCCATGGTGGTCCACCACGGCGGCCTCGGTGACGAGGTGACCGGCCAGGTGGATTTCGCCCACCGTGCCGGGACGGATGGCGGCCAGCGCGGCGCGCGCGTCTTCGCCATGGTTGGCCTGGTTGACGAACAGGTTGTTCACGTCGAGCAGGATGCCGCAGCCGGTGCGGCGCGCCAGCTCGGCCAGGAACTCGGCTTCCGTCATCGCATCGTCGCGGTAGCGCAGATAGGTCGAGACGTTCTCGACCAGGATGGGACGGCGCAGCGCCTCCTGCACCCGCTGGACGCGCCCGCACAGCAGCTCCAGGGCGGCGCCGGACAGCGGCAGCGGCAGCAGTTCGTTCAGCTGGCGCTCATGGACGGCGCCCCAGCACAGGTGTTCGGAAACGAGGAAAGGGTCGATCCGCTCGGCCAGCGCGCGCACGCGCTCCAGGTGAGCGTCCGGGAAACCGCGCGCCGAACCGAGACCGAGGCCCACGCCATGCAAGCTGAGCGGATAGTCGCGGCGCAGGGTGGTCAGGACTTCCCAGTCCCAGCCGGCGCGGTCGAGATAATTTTCGGTGTGAACCTCGAGCCAGCCCACCTTGGGCCGGCGCTCGAGAAAAGCACGGTAATGCGGGGCACGCAGGCCGATGCCGACGTCAGGGTGCAGCATGTCCATGGCCGGCGCCCCGCCCTGCCTCGATTACTTGGCCGGTGCAGCCAGCTTGCCGCCAGCCTTTTCGCAGGTGCCCTTGGCCACGTACTTCCACTCGCCAGGCGCGTTGTCGGCCTTGGCCTGACCGGCGCAGGAGTGGGCGCCGTTCGGGGCGGCGCAGTCGTTGTGGCCGGCCTTGGCGATGCCGAAGCACTTTTCCTGCTCGGCCTTGGCGCTGGCCGACATGGACGGGCTGGCGGTGGCAACACTGGCGACGGACACGAGAGCTGCGGCGATGAGGGCGTGACGTTTGTTCATGGGTATCTCCTTGTCGAGAAAAGTAGAAAACAGGCTATTGTCGGGCGGCCTGCGGCCTTCCTTACACTGCCCTGTTTATTTTTTTGAGCCGGTGGGGCCCGGGCTGATTCTATCCCCGAGTGCAAGAAAATGCGCGAAAAAAAACCGCCGGCGCCGGGCGGCGCGGGCGGTTCCGGGCGGAGGTCCGCGGTCCGATCAAGCGGACGGGGTCGACTCGGCTTTCGGGTGCGCGCGTTTGTGGGCTTTGCGGGCCTTGTGCTTGGCCTTGTGCTTGGCCTTGTGCATCGGAGCGGCTTCCGGAGCGGCTGCCGGAGCAGCGGCGGGAGCGGCCGGAGCCGGTGCCGGGGCGGGAGCCTGGGCGAAAGCGGCGCTGGCGAACAGGGTGGCGACGAGAGCGGCGAGCAATTTCTTCATGGAGTGATCCTATGTGGTTGTGGCGTAAGACACGCGCTTACGTAATGACGTAAACGCACGCCGCCGGAATCTGTTGACTCCAGAATCTTCCGACCATGAATTCTTTGATGGAGATCAAGCCGTCGTGTTGATCTTGGTACCGAGGTGGGCCGGCAAATTCGGCGTGGGAACCGACTGGATCGCATCGACCAGCTGGGTAGCGGTCGACTTCTCGATCTGCTGCGCCCGGCGCAGCACGGCGAGATCCACTTCCTGCTTGTTGCCGGTCTCCGCGATGCTGCTTGCCGCCTTGGCAATACCCGCGATGTCCATGGTGCACTCCCATTAACCCGTATCACCACCGGTAACGGCAGGCTGAAGGCCGACTTTAGGCCGGCGCGCAAAAATTTTTGTGCAGCCAGGCGACCACCTGGTCGGGCGCGGCCAGGGCCAGCCAGTCCAGCCCTGCCCTGAGACCGGGCGGGGGCGGCGCGTCGGAGGCGACGGCGCGCACGTCCGGGTCATCCGGATACAGCGGCGGGCGGCCCAGCGCCGGGCGGAACACTTCCAGCTTGGGCAGCGCGGTCCATTTATAGCCTTCGACCAGGGTCAGGTCGGCCGGGCCGAGGCGCGGCAGGAGGTCGTCCAGTTCCGGCTCGGGGGCCCCGCGCAGTTCGCGGAACACGCCGATCCGGTAGGGCGAGGCGATCATCACCTCGGCGGCGCCGGCGATGCGCAGGCGGGCGCTGTCCTTGTGAGGCGGTTCCAGCACGATGTCGTGGTGGCTGTGCTTGACGACGTTCACGCGCACGCCACGCCCGGCCAGGCGCGCCACCACCGCTTCCAGCAGCGTGGTCTTGCCGCTGCCGGACCAGCCGACCACCGCGACGACGGCCTTATTTGACGGCGGCATTGGTCTGGTCCGCGCCGGCCGCGGCCGAGGTGAGGCCGAAGAAGCGGCGCATCCGCTCCAGCAGGTTGGCGTTGTCCTCCGGCGGCTGGGCGTCCTCGACCCGCACCGCCTCCAGCGCGCTGCGCCGCTCGCTCATGATGGCGGCCAGCTCCTGCGCCAGTTCCGGGCGCGCGCGCAGGATGCCTTCGAAGCTTTCCTTGTCGATCCGGTAGCAGATCGCGTCGGTGCGCGCCGCCACGGTGGCGCTGCGCGGGGCGCCCGTCATCATGCCGCGCTCGCCGAACACGGCGCCGGCGCCGAGCGTCGAAACGTAGCGGCGCTCGCCGTCGCGCGCCTCGTACCACACGTCCGCCTCGCCGCTGACCAGCACATACAGCCAGTGCGCGACCGCGCCCTGGCGCGTGATCACGTCGTTCTGCATGAACGGAGTGACCTTCAGGCGCGAGGCCACCGTGCGCAATTCGGTCGCGTGCAGGCCCGCGAACAGGGGCACGCCGGCCAGCACGCCGACGCGGTGCTCGATTTCGTCCTCGTCCAGGTCGGCCTTGGCGGCGAAGTTATCGACCCGCACATCCATCACCGGATGCGCCAGCGCGATGTCGTTGCGGCGCAGGACCGACAGGATGTGCAGGCGCACGGTCGAATCGGCCGAGGCGTCGTGCTGCTGGTCGATCAGCCAGTAGCGCACCGCGAAGTCGAAGGTGCCGTTCTCGTAATTGGCCACGACGCAGTCCGGCATCGGGTTGGGCGCGACATGCAGCATGGGCGTGTCGCGCAGGGCTTTTTCGACCGCCGCGATGACCTCCTGCGGAGCCACCGTGTCGCCGGTAGAGAAACGCACCGTGCGGCGGGCCAGCGGATTTTCTGCGCTGCAGACGATGGTCACGCGCAGCTTCATCAGCTGGCTGTTGGGGATGACGACCACCTCGCCGTCGGTGGTGAGCATGGCCGTGTGGCGCCAGCGAACCTCGGTCACCCGTCCACGCACCCCATCGACCTGGATCCAGTCGCCGATGTGGATCGACTTGTCCAGCTGCAGGGCCAGGCCGCCGAGGATGTTCCCCAGCGTCTCCTGCATCGAGAACGCGAGGATGGCCGTGATGGCGGCGGACGTGGTGACGATGCCGCCCAGGTTCACTCCCGCCATGCGCAGGCGGACCATGATCCAGGCGATGGTCGCCGCCACGAACACGATCTCGTGCAGGATGCGCGGCTGGTTCACGCCCACGGCCGGCATCAGGAGCCGGAAGAAGGACACGCAGACGATGCGGATCAGGAGAATGCCCCACCCGGCCTTGGCCAGCTCGGACAGCACGTCGATGTCGCCCGCCGGGCCGAGCGGAGGCAGCATGTGCCCCATCGCGGTCAGCGCCACGCCGAACACGGCGAAGCCGGCATGGGTGCGCAGCATGTGCGGGCCTTCGGGCAGGCGGCGCGCGATCAGCAGCTGCAGCACGCAGGCCAGCACGACCAGCGTGAGGATGGTGGAACTGGTGTACCAGGGCGCGGCCATCAGTAAGCCACCCGGTAGCGGGTGCCGCGGAAGTTCATGACGGCGTAGTGGGGACGCAGCCGCTCCAGCACGAGGCCGGGCGCGACTTCCTCGCCTTCGTGGCGCAGGGTCTTGTCCACCAGGAGCAGGCGGTCGGCCGGATTGCTCGCATAGATGTAGCCGCCGAAGGCCAGCTGCGGCAGGCCCTGGCGCACGGCATCGGGCAGCTCCCGCGCGGTCGGCAGCGCGTCGTCCGGATCGGCCGCCGGCGGCGCACCGGCCGTCAGGTGCTCGCGCGCGGCCGGCGCGGCGGGTGCAACTCCGCTGATCCGCCGATCCCCGCCGGTATCCACGGCGCGCGAAGCGACTTCGCCCGCATTACGGGCTGCACCCGCGGCTGCGTTGGGCACGGCGACCGAAGACGGGGCGGCTGGCTGGCCGGCAGCGCCTGCGACGGCGCGCTGATCGAGGCCACCGGATGAGGCTGTACTCGGCGCAGGGGCGGGAGCCGGCACCGGCGGGACAGGTTCAGGGCGCCGCAGCAGGAACGTCGCGGCGACGGCGAGCGCAACGATGGCGCCGGCGCCGTAGGCCAGCGCGCGCGGCGCGCGGGCGGGCGCCGGCGCGCTCACCGGCAGCGGAGCGGTGTGAATGTCGGGCGTCGTCCCCAGCTGCCGTTCGGCCTGCGCTTTCTTGAGCGCTTCCAAAATATAGGACATCGCTATTTTCCGTGTGGCGCCGCTTGCAGGCGCGGCTCCGCGACCGCCAGCAGCTGATTCAATCGCATGAAGGTGCGCGGCCCCGCCAGGCCGTCGGCCTTCAGGTTCTGCTGCGCCTGGAAGGTGCGCAGCAGGTCCTGCGTGCGCAGGTCGAACGCCTGGCCCGCCGCCGGCGCTTCTGCGCCCGCCTCGCGCGCCAGCTGGTCCGCCAGCCAATCCACGTCGGCCCCGCGGTCGCCCGGCTTGAGTTCATCGCGGTAGGCGGCGGGAATCCGCCACAGCGTGGTGAACTCGCCGTCCATGCGCGCGGCCAGCCAGCCCAGATCGACGCTCTGGCGCTTGCCCTGCGCCTGCAGGATGGCGCGGGTGCCGTCCAGCCCGGCCAGGAAGACGTATTGCACCCTTCCGCCGTCGCGCAGGGACAGCACCGCCGGCCGATCGAGCTGGCGCAGCTCGTACACGCCGCCCTTGCCGTGGTAGCAGCGCAGGTCGTCCTGTTTCGCGGCGGCGCAGGGATCGTCGCCTACCAGTCCGCTGTTCCACAGGCTACCGGATTCGCGCAGGGCCGACCGTTCGTCATCGAACATGAACGGCGTGGGCGGCGCATCCGCGACGACTTGGATCGGCGCCTTCGCCACCACCGGACGCGCTGGCGCCGGCGCGGGCGCGGGTGCGCGGCCCTGCCACACGGCGGCCGCGGCCAGCGCCGCCGCCGTCAGCACGCCCGCGGCACCGAAGGCCCAGCGCGGCCAGGTGCGCGTGCCGGCGCCGCCGAACACCTCCTCTGCCGCGCGGCGCACGATCGCGCGCGTGACGGCGCTGCGGTTTTCGACGTAGGCGCCAAGCAGCGCGCGGTCGCACAGCAGGTTGATGCGGCGCGGTACGCCGCCGCTCAGGCGGTACACCAGCCGCGTCACGGCCGGCGGAAACGCGCCCGCGCCGTGCGCGCCGGCCACCGCCATCCGGTGCTGGATGTAGGCTGCGGTTTCGGCCTCCGTCAGCGGCCCGAGGTGGTAACGCGCGATCACGCGCTGCGCCATCTGTTCCAGCTCCGGGCGCGCGAGCATGGTGCGCAGCTCCGGCTGGCCGATCAGGATGATCTGCAGGAGCTTGCGCTCGCTCGTTTCGAGATTGGTGAGCAGGCGCAGTTGTTCCAGCACGTCCGCCGCCAGGTTCTGCGCCTCGTCGATGATCAGGACGTTGTTGCGGCGCGCCGCGTGGCTGGCGAGCAGGAAACTGTTGATCGCGTCGACATAGGTCTTCACGCTCGCCCCGGCCGGCGCGTCGATATGGAATTCCCCGCACACGGTCTGCAGCAGTTCGGCCACCGTCAGCTTGGGATTGAACACGTAGGCGAGATTGCAGTTGGCCGGCACCTGCTCCAGGAAGCAGCGGCACACGGTGGTCTTGCCCGCGCCGATCTCTCCGGTCAGGAGCACGAAGCCTCCGCCACTGTCCACGCCATACAGCAGGTGCGCGAGCGCTTCGCGATGGCGCTCGCTCATGAACAGGTAGCGCGGATCGGGGGCGATGGAGAACGGCGCCTGGCGCAGTTGGAAGAACTGGGTGTACATGCCGCTAGCGCACGCCCGCTTGCTGCCTGAACTTGGCGCAGTAGATCTTGGACTTGTTGTTGGCGTAGACGATGCGGCTGCCCGGCGACGATTCGAGCACCGGGAAGGCGGACGCGTTGGCCTTCGCGTAGCGCACGCCGACCTGGCTGCGGATCGACTGGTGCAGTTCCTCGGGCGCCGCGTCCGTGACCGCGCCGACAAACTCCAGGTTGCCGCTGTCGTCGCCGACCAGCACGTCGCTGACCGGGACGCCCCACAGCGTGGTATCGGCCTTGAACCACCAGGCGCCGCCTTCGTGGCGGTACGGCGGCCCGAAGGCGGCGGTGAGATAGGCGTTGAAGTAGGCCTGGTCGATGGCGCTGCGGCACAGCAGCGCGCTGCCGATGACGGGGCCGAAGGTGGAAGGGGCGGCGGCCGCAGGTCCGGCCTGCATCAGGGCGCAACCAGCCAGCGCCAGCGCGCGGGCGCCGTGCAGCATGCGTGGCCGGCCGCCGGATGGCATCCGCTCAGGCCTTCGAGAGCCAGGCCCGGTTGGCCTGGATCTGCGCCTTGGTGGCGGCGGGAAGCGCGTCGTAGCAGCCCGGATACTGCTTCAGGGCCGATTCGCGCACCTCTTTCTGCTGGCCGTTGATGACGAAGACGTAGACCTCCACGCCTTCCATGTTCTTCCTTTTTCCCATGTATCTGATCATGTGCTTCTCCGACTGCGTTGGCGTCTATGCGCCCATGAGCACATTATGACACCCAGCAGGCGCGTTCCGCTATACCAGCAACCATGGGTCCGCCTGGGGATCGGGAAAACGCTGGGCCATGAAATCGACGAAGGCGCGCACCTTGGCCGGTACCAGCCGCCGGCTGGGATAGACCAGCATGACCGACAACTGGCCCAGATGGTGTTCCTTCAACAGCTGCACCAGGCGTCCGCTGGACAAGTCGTCCTCCAGCGTGAAGGAGGAACGGATCATCACCCCCATTCCCGCCAGCGCGGCATGGCGCAGGATGGCGCCGCTGTTGGAGATCATGCGGCTGACGATGGGCACATGGATGCGCTTGTTCTGCCACTGCACCGGCCAGTAGTTGCGCAGCTGCTCATACTGGAAGTTGAGGCAGTCGTGGCGGGCCAGGTCCATCGGCTCGGCCGGGTGGCCGCGGCGGTCCAGGTAGTCCGGCGACGCGCACAGGACCACCTTCGAGGTCGCGAGGCGGCGCGCGATCATGCTGGTGTCGAACTTCTGCAGGCCGATGAAGATGCCCACGTCGAAACCCTCCTCCACCAGGTCCACGCTGCGGTCGGCCAGGCTGACGTCCAGGACGATGTCGGGATGGGCGCGCGCGAAGTCCGGCAGCAGCGGCGCCAGCTGGGACTGGCCGAAGCCCGGATGGGAGTAGATGCGCAAGGTCCCGCCCGGTTGGCGCGCGGACTGGGCCAGGGCTTCGGCGTCGTCGATATCGGCCAGGATCTGGCGCACCCGCTCGAGGTACTGCTGGCCGGTCTCGGTCAGCGACAGGCGGCGCGTCGTGCGGTTCAGCAGACGGGTGCCGAGGTGGGTTTCGAGATCCGCCAGGCTGCGCGTGACGACCGCGTTCGACACCCCGAGCGTGCTCGCGGCGCGCGCCAGGCTGCCCTGCTCCACCACCTTGGCGAAGATCCGCATCGATTGCAGGCGATCCATCCACTCTCCTTCATTGCGGAATCCGCAATAGTCCATTGCCATTATGAGCATTTATTGCGCCTCGCGCAACGCGTAGACTGGCCGGCGTACCATCCCACAAGGAGAACCAACATGCATGCCAAGATCCTCGCCATTCTTACTCTGACCGCCACCCAGGCCGCCTTCGCCGCCGACACCCCGGCCACCGCACCGGCGCCCGCCATGACCGCCGCCACCTCCACGGCCGCCGCCGCGCCCGCAGCCGCCCAGGCTGCCACCCCGGCCGGCCGCAGCCGCGCCGACGTGCGCGCCGAAGCCGTGGCCGCCGCCAGGAACCACAAGACGTCCCTGGCCGAGCAGCTCGAGCAGTACAAGTAAACGTCCGGCCCCGGGGCGCGCCGCGCCCCGGGCAATCTTCCGTTCATCCCGTCCGGACGCGGCTCGGCCCCGCCATTTGCCGTTTTGTCGGATCGCCAAGGCGCGCCTGGCGGGTGGGACGTACAGTTCAGGCTCAGTCCTTTGACCCGAACCTACGCCCACGACCACGATGAACACCACGCTCAAGCACACAGTCATTGCCGCGGCCATCGCCTGCGGCGCCATCGCCGCCGCCCACACGTCCGCCGCGCCGCAAGCGGCCCCGGCTTCCGTCACCGAGCACCGCAGCGTGGCCGCCTTCAAGGCCGTCGAACTGGCCGGTCCCTACCACGTCATCATCCACGCCCAGGGCGCCGCAAGCGTCGACGTGGCCGGCCGCGCCAACGACGTGGCGGACCTGGAAACCCTGGTCGTCGGCGACACCCTGATCGTGCGCCCGCGCTCGAAGAGCGGCTTCGGCTTTCACTTCAGCTTTGGCCGTCATCACGAATACCCGGTGGTGAACATCACGGCGCCGCAGCTGCGCAGCCTGACGGCCGCCGGCAGCGGCGACGTGGAACTCGACCAGGTCGCCGGCGAAAGCTTCTCCCTGACCTCCGACGGTCCCGGCGACGTGCGCGCCGCCGGCGCCGTGCGCGACCTGCAGGTGAGCAGCCGTGGCAGCGGCGACCTGGACCTGCACGACATGAAGGCCGTCAACGGCAACCTGCGCATGTCCGGTCCCGGCGAAGTCCATCTGGCCGGCCTGACCGGCGACCTGACGGCGGAGATTTCCGGCTCGGGCGACCTCAGCGCGGACGGCCTGCGGATCGGCAAACTGAGCGCCGTGCTGCGCGGCCCCGGCAACGCCAAGCTCGATGGCAGCGTGCGCGATGCCCGCATCGAGGTGTCCGGTTCCGGCGACCTGGAAGCCTGCTCGCTGGCGGCCGAAACGGCCAACGCGGTCCTGCGCGGACCGGGCGGCGCCTGCATCGGCGGTACGCTCAAGGCGCTGGATCTGGAAGTGCGCGGCTCGGGCGATTTCGAACACCGCGCGCTGGCCGCGACCAGCACGCGGGTCGTGCTGACCGGTCCGGGCGGCGCCAAGCTGGCCGGCACCACGGGCAGCCTGAACGCGGAAGTGTCCGGCTCGGGCGACCTCGACGCGGGAGGCCTCGAAGTCCGCTCGGCCACCCTGCGCGCGCGCGGGCCCGGCAGCATCGCCCTGGCGCGTGTGAGCGACAGTCTGGACGCGGAAGTCCACGGTTCGGGCGAACTCACCACGGCCCTCAACGCCAAATCGCTGGTGCTCAGGCTCGATGGTCCGGCCGACGCACACCTGAGCGGATCGGTGGACAAGCTGTCGGCCCAGCTGAACGGCTCCGGCAACCTCGACGCGCAAGGCCTGGTCGCCACCAGCGCCGAAGTCAGCGTGCGTGGCCCCGGCGAAGCGCACCTCAACACCAAATACCGCGCCGA
>DASRUW010000270.1:0-3271 GCA_035655255.1 Telluria sp.
ACGCACGTCGATGCCCGCCGTGTCACAGGCGTCGACCCAACCTGTCTCCGCGAAGGCGACCTGCAATTGCGCCCCCAGCGCCGGATCGATGATGGCCTGCAGCGTGCGCGCGCAGGCCCCCGCGAAGCCGATGACCAGCACCGGCGCGCCGTCGATCCGGGTCAGGAACAGCGACAGTTCCACATCGCGTCCAGCCAGGAATGGGACCACCAGTTCCAGCCAGAAGGCGGCCACGCTGGAGCGCGCGCTCGCGTTTTCCGGCAGCGGCAGAACAAGGCTCTTTTCGAGATGCTCGGCCTGGATGCGCATCACCGGCCGCAGCACGATGCCGACCGCCAGCACCAGGCGCCGGATGTCCTCTCGTCCCAGGAGGGCGGACAGCGCGCCCACGGTGCAGGTGTCGAGCAAGGCGTCCAGCGCCGTGCGGCAGGCGGTGGCGGGAGCCGCCTGCTCGAAGCTGCCGCGCTCCAGCAGGGGCGCGGGATCGTTGGCGCAGGCCAGGCTGTGCGCCACGGTGGCCAGCACGCTCCAGACCGGAGCGAAGATCAGGGGCGATTCGGCCACGAAGCCGCCTGGTTCGGCCACATCCACCGTGCGCGCGAGTAGGAAAGGAAAGCGCCGCCCCGCCTGGTCGCGGCTGGAGACGAGATGCCCGCCGATCGCCTGCCGCCGGCGCAGTCCGACGAAGGCAAAATGAACCGGGGCCAGCGCATCGAAGTGCAGCTTCCAGCGTACGTCCGCGGGCAGTTCGGACATGACGTCCGCCAGCCATTCGTCCAGTACCGCCAGCAGGGCTCCTTCGTGCGGCGAGCGGACGAAATCGCCGCGCGTCGGGAGCTTGCCGAAATAGCCGATGCGATGCGCGGGCTTCATTGCGCGCCTCCCGCCGCGGCGAGCGTGGCCGGTCCGGGCGGCCGCAACGCGACCACGTCCGGCAGCTTCATGCCGACAAAGCCGCGCCGGCCCGCGTCGCCCGCGCTATCCGGGCTGCTGGCCACGCGCAGATCCACCGCCACCGTCACGCTGCCCGCCGACCAGCGCAGCTCGAACACCCCGTTGTCCTTCTTGCGCCGCGCGGCGGCGTCGATCATCCGCTTCAGTCCGAAGTCGCCCGGTTCGTTGAACAGCTCCACCGCCCGCCCCTCCATCGTGACCGCGCTGATGCGCGCGCCTGGGATGCCGCTGCCGGGATGCACCATGCTGGCCCAGGCGGGCGCCGTGTTCCGGTAGCGCAGCTGCTGCCCGTCGACCTCGATGGTGTACTCCTGGACTCCCGGCGCCACCGCCGGCAGCAGCTGGAACACCGTCTGCGCCGTGCCGGCCGAGACGCCGTTCGCGCTCAAAGGCGCGAGCCATGACGGGAAGGCGGACAAGACTTCCGGCGTGAACGCGATCCCGACGTCGCCCCATTGGCGCGGCGCCAGCACGTCGCCGCGCCGCACCACCAGCGGGCCGAGGGTAGTGCCGACGAAGCGGGCCACCGCGCCATCCGGGCCGAACACCTGCCCGATTTCCGCGCCGCCCGCCTCGGCGCCGGCGGCGGGATCGAACGGGTACTTGGCCGCCAGCGAACGGCGGAACGGTTCGACCACCTGGGCCATCCACACCTTGTTGATCTCCGCCTCCACCGGCTGGACGATCGCGCCAAAGGTCTGCTGCAAGGGCCGCACGAGCAGCGGGCGCAGGGCCTGTTTCTGGCCCTCCGTGCCGCCTGCCAGCATGCGCTCGTCAACCAGCTTCAGCGCCTCGGACAGTTCGGAGCCGCTGCCGTCCAGGGTCTGCTGCATCAACTGGCGCGCGCCGGGACCGGGGTCGCCATTGTTCTTCAGCTGCTGCAGCCGTGCGCGCAGGCGCGCCAGCAAATCGAGGTAGCCGAGCAGCGGCGCAGGATCCTTCTCGCGCTGGGCGAACAGTGCGCCCAGGACGCTGAATTCGCGCGCGATGCGCCCACCTGCCTGCCCGGGTACTGGGACGTCAGCCAGCTCCGGCTGCAAGGGCGAAGGCGCGCGCCGCAAGACGGCCTCGCGGAACCATTGCCACAGCCCGCGCCGTGTCCGGCCGAGCGCGGCGTTGCCGCCGTCCGGGCCGTCCCACGCGGTCTGCGCGTGCGCCGCCTTTAGCACCAGAGCCAGGGGCGAGGACTGGCTATCCGCCAGGCGGTCCAGGGCGCGCACCGCCGCGTCCAGGCTCGCCATCGGCGCCACGCTCACGCCTTGCAGGAAGGCCGACCACTCGCGCACGTAGGCCGCCTTGTACATGTCGGTCAGCGCGGCGCGGATCTGGTCCGGGCTCCCCTCCAGCGACAGGTCGTCGTTGGTTGACGTCCGCAGCACCCAATCCGTGCTGCGCAGCGTCTTGCTGGCCGCCTCCCGGATCGCTCCCTCCACATAGCCGTCCCACGCCTGCTTCGTGAAAGCGCCCGCCACCGCGCGGCTGCCTACCAGCGGCCCGCCCTCGCCCACCAGGCCGGCGACAGTAACGGCGGGATACCGCGTCGAGGTGCGCCCGACGATGTCGGCGAACACGCGCTCGCGCGCGGACGCGCCGCGCACGACCCGGCGCAGGTTCTCGCGCGTGGCGTCCACCAGGATCAGGTTCGGCTCCAGCCGGGGCCAGGCCGGATCGGCGGAATGGGCCAGGAAGAATGTCAGCAGCCGCTCGGCGCCAGCGACCAGCTGCTCGTGCCGCATGTCGCCGCGATTCGCCTCCAGCCAGCCGCGCCAATAGCGCGTGAGCTGGTCGCCCAGGTGGCCCGGATCGAGATGCCCGACGTCGCCCAGCATCAGGTAGGCCTTGAGTGCGTTGTACGATTCACCCGCGCTCGCCGGTGTCAGTTCCGCCGCATGCGCATTCGCGTCGGCCAGTGCGCTTTCCAGCGCGGTGCCGGCGGGCGTGACCAGCACGTCGCGCATGCCGCCAAAGTACTCCTCGCACAGCTTGCGTTCGAGATGTTCGCCTTGATAGAGGCCGAACGCGAGCATGAGCGGACGGTCCTGGCGATAGCGCTCCAGCTGCTCGATCCGTGCCTGCAGCAGCTCCAGCGCTTCCAGGCGCGCCGCGAGCCCAGCGCGCCCTTCCTGCAGGCGTGCGGCCTGCTCCAGGTCCGCCTGCACGCGGGCAGTCAATTCGCGGTTGTTCGAATACGACCAGATCCAGCCCGCCAGCAAGATCCCCGTCACCAACGCGCAGGCCGCGAAGCCCGCAAGTTTCAGGCGCGCGCGGGCCGGGCTGGCGTAGTGCGCCACCAGGCCGCGATCGGCGAAGATCACCT
>DASRUW010000271.1:0-3499 GCA_035655255.1 Telluria sp.
CGGCGCGATTTCGAGCGCGGCTTCCGGCCCGTGCCGGGCCGGCCGCTCACGTTTACCGCACCTGGGCTGGTGCGCGGGCTGCGCACCGAGCAGATGGAATTCATCCCCTTCTTCCGGCTGCACGACGCGCGCTACACGGTCTACTTTCCGTATTCAACGCCGGCCGGCTACGCCCGGATGCAGGAGCAGACCGCCGCGCGCGAGAAGGACCGCCTGGCGCTCGACGCGCGTACGATCGACCAGGTCGCCCCCGGCGAGCAGCAGCCGGAATCGGACCACGGGTTCGCCGGCGAGGGCGTGGCCGCGGGCGTCAACCATGGGCGCCATTGGCGCCACGCGAGCGGCTGGTTTTCCTACCGGCTGAACGACCCGCGGGGCGCGGGCCGCGTGCTGCGCCTGACCTATGCGGCGGCCGACGCGGGGCGGCAATTCGACATCTACGTCAACGGTGCCCTGCTGGCGCGCGAGACGCTTGCCCCCAATCCGGAAGAATTCTACGAGCGGGACCTGGCGCTGCCGGCCGGTGTGGCGCAGGCGGGGCGGGTGGAGGTGAAGTTCGTCGCGCGCGCCGGTTCCATCGCGGGCGGCCTGTACGGCGTGCGCCTGCTGGGCGAGTGAGACTAATTTTGTTATCGGATTTGGTGAAAATGTGATTGGAGGGATATCTCGATTTCTCCTACCATCGTAGCCACAATTACATCGGAGACCCGCATGACCTTCACCCGACGCCAATTCGGCTGCGCGGCCGCGCTCTGCGCCCTGTTCGCCGCCGCTCCGGCTTTCGCCGCCAAACCTCTCGTCCTCGGTTTCTCGCAAGTGGGAGCGGAAAGCGAATGGCGCACGGCGAATACCGCCTCGATCAAGGATGCGGCCCGGAGCGAGGGCGTCGTCCTCAAGTTCGCCGACGCGCAGCAGCGCCAGGAAAACCAGGTCAAGGCGATCCGCTCCTTCATCGCCCAGCGCGTGGACGTGATCGCGTTCTCGCCGGTGGTGGAGTCGGGCTGGGATACCGTGCTGCGCGAGGCCAAGGCCGCGCACATTCCCGTGATCCTGACCGACCGCGCCGTCAAGGTCGGCGATCCGACGCTGTACGCCAGCTTCATCGGCTCGGACTTCGTCGAGGAAGGCCGCCGGGCCGGCCGCTGGCTGAGCGAGTACGCCGCCAGCCATCCCGGGGGCGCGCTCAATATCGTGGAGCTGCAGGGCACGGTCGGTTCGGCGCCCGCGATCGACCGCAAGACCGGGTTCGCGGAGGCCATCAAGGGCAACCCGCGCCTGAAGATCATCCGCTCGCAGACCGGCGAATTCACCCGGTCCAAGGGCAAGGAAGTGATGGAAGCCTTCCTCAAGGCCGAGGGCCGCAATATCCAGGTGCTGTTCGCGCACAACGACGACATGGCCATCGGTGCGATCCAGGCGATCGAAGCCGCGGGCCTCAAGCCGGGCAAGGACATCGTCATCATCTCCATCGACGGCGTCAAGGGCGCGTTCCAGGCCATGGCAGCGGGCAAGCTGAACGTGACGGTCGAATGCAATCCGCTGCTCGGTCCCTTGCTGATGCGGACGGCGCGCAGCGTGGTCGCCGGCAAGCCGGTGCCGCGCCGCCTCACTGTGGAGGAAGGCGTATTCCCGGCCGAGGTGGCGGCACGCGAGCTCCCGAACCGCAAATATTGAGCATGGCGGACCATCCGACGGCGGCTCCCGTCCTGGAGCTGGAAGGCATTCACCTGCAGTTCCCCGGCGTGAAGGCCTTGTCCGACGCCGGCCTGCGCCTGTATCCGGGCGAAGTGCATACCCTGATGGGGCAGAACGGCGCCGGCAAATCCTCCCTCATCAAGGTGCTGACGGGGGTGTACGCGCCCGACGCCGGGCGCATCACGCTCGCGGGAGCACCGATCGCGCCGCAGTCGCCGCGCCACGCGCAGGAGCTGGGCATCAGCACCGTCTACCAGGAAGTCAACCTGTGCCCGAACCTGTCGGTGGCGGAGAACGTCTGCGTCGGCCGCTATCCGCGCCGGTTCGGCATGATCGACTGGCAGGCCATGCGGCGCCAGGCCGCGGCCCTGCTCGATCGGCTGCAGGTGCGGATCGACGTGAGCCGTCCGCTGGGCGCGTACCCGTTGGCCGTGCAGCAGATGGTGGCGATCGCGCGCGCCCTCGGCACCTCGGCGCGGGTGCTGGTGCTCGACGAACCCACCTCCAGCCTGGACGAGGCCGAGGTGCAGCGCCTGTTCGAGGTGCTGCGCCGCCTGCGCGGCGAAGGGATGGCGATCCTGTTCGTGACCCACTTCCTCGACCAGACCTACGCCATCTCCGACCGCATCACCGTGCTGCGCAACGGCGAGCGCGAAGGCGAATATCCTTGCGCCGCCCTGTCCCGCGTCGACCTGGTCAACAAGATGGTCGGCGCGCAGGCCGCGAGCGGGGCGGGCGCGCCGGGCCCCGGCGCGGCCGGACCCGAGGTGGTGCGCGCGCGGGGGCTGACCCGGCGCGGCGTGCTGGCGCCGACCGACGTCACGCTGCGTGCCGGCGAGGTGCTGGGGCTGTGCGGCCTGCTCGGCTCGGGCCGGACCGAGCTCGCACGCCTGCTGTTCGGCGCCGACCGCGCGGACGGCGGCAGCGTCGCGGTCGACGGCCGGGTGCGCAGGCTGCAGTCGCCGCGCGACGCCATCGCCGCCGGCATCGCGTTCTGCTCCGAGGACCGCAAGCACGAAGGCGCGATCCTGCCGCTGTCCGTGCGCGAAAACATCGTGCTGGCGCTGCAGGTGCGCGCCGGTTTGTGGCGCGCCATCCCGTTGCGCCGGCAGCAGGAGCTGGCCCGGGAATACGTGCTCCAGCTGGGCATCAAGACCGCAAGCATCGAAACCCCGATCGGCAGCCTGTCCGGCGGCAACCAGCAAAAGGCGCTGCTGGCGCGCTGGCTGGTGACCGAACCCAGGGCGCTGCTGCTCGACGAGCCCACGCGCGGCATCGACATCCGCGCCAAGCAGGAGATCATGGATTACGTGGCGAACTTGTGCCGTAAGGGCATGGCGATACTTTTCATCTCGTCGGAACTGCCGGAGGTGCTGCGCTGCAGCCAGCGCCTGCTGGTCATGCGCGACCGGCGCGCGGGCGGCGAATACCGCCAGGGCGAACTGGACGAGGATTCGATGCTGCACGTGATCGCCGGGGAGGGCGCATGACCGCCCTGGCCCACCAAGCACCCCGCACGGCGGCCACGTGGTCGGCGCTGGCGCGCCATCCCCTGTTCAAGGCGGCCGCGCCCTTGCTGGCGCTGCTGCTGGCCGACGCCATCCTGTTGCCCGGTTTCTTCCATCTCGAGCTCAAGGACGGTCACCTGTACGGCGCCCTGGTCGACATCGCCAACCGCGCCGCCCCGCTGATCCTGGCCGCGATCGGCATGACCCTCGTCGTGGCCACCCGTGGCGTGGACATCTCGGTCGGCGCCGTGGTCGCGCTGGCGGGCAGCGTGGCCGCCGTGCTGGTGGGAGGCGAC
>DASRUW010000272.1:0-2469 GCA_035655255.1 Telluria sp.
AACCACCGGCGGCGGCGCACACGCGTTCATCTACAGCAGTGGCGCGATGCGCGACCTGGGCACCCTGGGCGGTCCGGACTCGAGCGCGAGCGCCATCAATGAAGTCGACGAGGTGGTGGGGTCGAGCCGGATCGACAGCACGACCTACAACCGGCATGCCTTCCTGTACTCGATGCACTGGATGCAGGACCTTGGGACCCTCGGCGGCGCCAGCAGCGGCGCAAACGCCATCAACAACCGCGGACAAATCGTGGGCAGCAGCACGACGGCGAGCGGCGCCGAACATGCCTTCCTCTACCGCCGGGGCAAGATGCTCGACCTCAATGCGTTGCCCGAGCTGCAGGGAACGGGCTGGACCCTGGTGAACGCGAACGGCATCAACGACGCCGGCCAGATCGTGGGCATCGGGCAGCACAACGGCTTCACGCGGGCGTTCCTGCTCACGCCCCATCCCGGTCGCCGGTAGGGCGGGCAACCGGTGGGCAAGCCGTCGCGTTACCAGCGCGTCATCCCGTCATCCCGCACCGGCGGGGATTGCCGCAGGGGCAGGCAGATGCGCAGCGATGATGTCGGCCAGGCGATCGAAGGCCGACGCGATCTGCCGGTCGCTCACGCTGGCATAGCCGAGCACCAGGCCGGGCCTGGCGGCAGCCGTGCAGTGATAATAGGGCGAGAGGGCGCGGACCCAGAGTCCGGCAGCCTGGGCCTCCTGCGCCAGGGCCACGTCGTCGGTGTGCGCGGGCAGCAGCAGCGTGATGTGCAGCCCGGCGCCGTCGCCAGCGGCATGCACGCTCCCTGCTCCGAAGCGCCGGGCTATGGCAGCCTGTAGCAACCGCAGGCGCGCCGCATAGACCGACCGCATGTTGCGTACGTGGCGGCGGAAATGTCCGAGCTCCATGAATTCGGCCACCGCGACCTGCAGGGGCAACTGGCCCGAGCGATGCAGCTCTTCCATGCCGGTGACGAAGGGCGCCACCAGCGCCTTCGGCAGGACCAGGTAGCCTAGCCGCAGCCCGGGGAACATCGTTTTCGAGAACGTCCCCGTGTAGATCACCCGGCCATGGCCGTCGAGTCCCTGCAGGGAGGCCAGCGGGCGGCCTTCGTAGCGGAACTCGCTGTCGTAGTCGTCCTCCACCACCCAGCAGTTGTTGCGGCTCGCATAGTCGAGCAGGGCACGCCGGCGCGCCAGGCTCATGACGGGTCCCAGCGGATATTGGTGCGAGGGCGTGACGAACACGAACTTCGGCACCCGCCCCCCCGTCACGCGCTGCAGGCAGATGCCTTCGTCGTCGACCGGCACCGGCTCGATCTCCAGTCCCGATGCCACGAGCAGGTTGCGGATGCCCCAGTAGCAGGGGTCCTCGATCCACGCGAGGTCGAGCGGATCGCCGAGCAGGCGCAGGCTCAGGTCGATCGATTGATGGATGCCGCTCGTGATCACCACCTGGTCGGGGTCGCAATTGACGGAGCGCGCCAGCGCCAGGTGTTCGGCCACGGCCCGGCGCAGGGGCCCGTAGCCGCCGCCCGGCGCATAGGTGAGCATGGCCGGTTGCGGCCGGCGCCAGACCCGGCTGAGGATGGCATGCCAGGACGCGAACGGGAACTGTTCCAGATCCGGCACGCCAGGGGTGAAGCTGCCCCACTGCTGCTTGGCGGCGCGGGCATGCGCCACCAGCCGCTGGCCGCGGGCCGACAGCTGAGGCGCCGGCGCCGGCGTCCTGGGCAAGGGGCGCTCCGGGTCGGCGCAGGCGTCCGGCATCGTCTGGGCGACGTAGGTGCCGGCGCCGGTCCGCGTTTCGATGAATCCCTCGGCGTAGAGCTGCTCGTAGGCGTACAGGACCGTATTGCGCGACACCGACAGCGCCGCGGCCAGCTCGCGCGAAGACGGCAGGCGCGCGCTACCGTCGAGCACACGGCGCAAGATGGCTTCGCGCAGCCGGTAGTAGAGCTGGCGGTTCAGTGGTTCCGGCGCCGCCTTGTCGACGTGCTGGAGCAGGTACTCGGAAAGATCGACGCTGGCCATGTTGTCGGTTCAGAAAAGTGGTACCACCGCATGGCGCCGATTGGCACTACTGCGCAGCGCCAATCCATTGCACCATGCCTTGACAGCATGTGCTGACTTTTGAGGATGGAAATGGATACGAACCAGGATTGGAACCGGCGCAAGGATCAGGCCACGCCGCGCGGGGTCGGCGTCATGTGCGGCTTTTACGCCGCCCGTGCCGAGAACGCGGAATTGTGGGATGTGGAAGGGCGCCGCTATATCGATTTTGCCAGCGGCATCGCCGTGCTCAACACCGGGCACCGCCATCCGCGCGTGATGGCCGCCATCGCCAGGCAGATGGAATGCTTTACCCACACGGCCTATCAAGTGGTGCCGTATCCGGCCTACGTCGAGCTGGCCGAGCGCATCAACCGGCTGACGCCGGGCGCGCATGCCAAGAAGACGGCGTTCTTCTCGACCGGCGC
>DASRUW010000273.1:0-3624 GCA_035655255.1 Telluria sp.
GCTGACGCCGACGGCCTCCGGATTCGCGCTGACCGACAGCATCGGCCCGCTCGGCACCGATCACCTCAGCAACATCGAGCGGGTGGTCTTCTCGGACCGCGCGACGGCGCTCGACATCGACGGCCATGCCGGCCAGGTCTACCGGCTGTACCAGGTGTTCGACCGCGCGCCGGACCTGGCCGGCGAAGGCTTCTGGATCGCCGCGCTCGATGGCGGCACGGCCTTGAGCGAGGCTGCGGGCTATTTCGTCGCGTCGCCCGAGTACGCGCACCTGTTCGGCACCGCGCCCACCGCGGTGGAGCTGGTCGCGGCGCTTTACCGCAACGTGCTGCACCGCGAGCCGGAAGCTGCCGGTCTCGCGTTCTGGAATGCAGCGATCGGCGGCCATCACGCCAGCGCGGCCGATGCGCTGCTCGCCTTCACCGAAAGCGCCGAGCACAAAGCCCAGGTGCTGCCCGAGATAGCCCATGGGATCGACTTCATCCTGTTCGCCTGAGAGGAAGTGAGCACCAGGCCTGCCCCCCATCGCTGGGGGGAAACGGGCGCGGACTTCGCACGCGTTGAGTTCTTGCCCATATATTGATTCCAATGAATCACCGTAGGAAGAATAGCCGCCTGTGGGCTCGCTTGCGGGTGCTGTGCTGCTCGGGCCTGGACCCATTGAGCCTGGCGCCGGATGCGATCGCGCTGGTGCGCAAACTGATCCCCCATGCCGGAGCGACCCTGTTCCTGACCGACGGCCAGGGCGTGCCCGCGTCCACCTATCAGGACACCCTGTTCGACAGCGTGCGCGCCCTGTGCGCCGAAGAGGAGATCGCGTCCGACCGCTTCAATCCGATCGGGCTGGACGGGGCTGGCGTCATGCGCCGCGGCACGCCAAAGCTCAGTGCCCTGGATGGCCATCTGCCCGGCTATTTCGACAGCCTTACCTACCAGTACATCGTGTGCGGCGCCGGCCAGCGCCATGTGCTCAATGTGCGCCTGGAGGCCGGCGGACAGGTGGCCGGCCTGATGTCGCTGTATCGCGAGCCGGGCGCGGGCTTCGGTCCGCAGGAAGCCGAGGACCTGGCGCGGGTCGGTTTGTACCTGGAGCACGCGCTCGATGGCGCGCCGTCGGCGCCGGGCGGCGAAGACAAGGGGGAGGAGGCGATCGTGGTGGCGCGGCGCGACGGCTCGGTCGTCCTGGCCAGCGCGCTGGCGCGCGTCCTGCTCGGTGAACTGGCGCGCCTGGCTCTGGTCCCGCCCCGGGCGGGACGCCTGCCCGCCCCGTGCGCGCAGGTGCTGGACTTCCTGACCAACGATGCCGCGCATCCGGCGCGGATGCCGGTGGCGCGGGTGGCCGCGCCGGGCGGCGTGATCGAACTGCGCGCGCAGTGGCTGGACCCGGCCGGCGGGGACGAGGGCGCCCTGATCGGCCTGAGCCTGCGCCGGGTCGAGCCGCTGGCCTTGCGGGTGTGGCGCCGCCTGGATGGCGTGGTGTTGTCGCCGCAGCAGACCGAGGTGGCATTCTGGATGGGCGTCGGCGGCGGCCGCGCCGCCGCCCGCGCGCGGATGGGACTGAGCGAGGCCGTGCTGCGCGATTGTGTCAAGGCGATCTACGACAAATTCGGCTGCGCCTCAGAATCCGACCTCGCGCAGCGGCTGCGTGGCGCCGCCATGGCCGCGTAGCGCCGGCTCAGGGCTCCTGCGGGGCCAGGCGGGCTTCCAGTTCGGCGATGCGCTGCTCCAGCGCTTCCAGCTTGGCGCGGGTCTTGGCCAGCACCTGGGCCTGGATGTCGAATTCCTCACGGGTCACCAGGTCCAGGCGCGACAGGCCCTGGGTCATCATTGCCTTGACGTTCTTCTCGATGTCCTTGGCCGGCGAATTCTCGATCGCCTGGTTGATCTTGCCTTGCAAGTCGTTGAAGAATGCATTCATGTCCATGTGGTTTCCTTTCGCTACGCACCAATACGGTGCGGCACAGCATTAATTCGGTGCGGCCCAGGGCGGCCAAGGGGGCGAAAACGCTTGCCGGGCCCTGGCACGACTCCTGCTAAGTAGGGGTAGGAGTGTGATTGTAAACCCCTGCCAGACGAATTACTTCAAAACTAAGGATATCGCTATGAAGCCAATGACGCACAAGTTGTCCCTCGCAGCACTGTTGAGCCTGGCCCTGGCCGCGCCCGTGGCGCAGGCGGAAGACAAGAAGCCGGACGACGAGGTCAGCTTCAACGCATCCCTGACCACGGACTACCGTTACCGCGGCATGTCCCAGACCCGCCTCAAACCGGCCCTGCAGGGCGGTGCGGACTACGTCAACAACCCCACCGGTTTCTATGCCGGCACCTGGCTGTCCACCATCAAGTGGATCAAGGATGCCGGCGGCGACGGGAACATCGAATGGGACATCTACGGCGGCAAGCGCGGCGACATCGGCGGCGGCGTGAGCTACGATGTCGGCGGCCTGTACTACTTCTACCCGTCCAACAGCCTGCCGACCAACGCCAACACCTTCGAGCTCTACGGCCAGCTCGGTTACGGCCCGGCCTACGCCAAGTATTCGATCTCGACCACCAACCTGTTCGGTACCGCCGACTCCAAGAAGAGCGGTTACCTGGACCTGGGGGCCAACGTGGATCTGGGCTCGGGCTTCACCCTGAACCTGCACGCCGGCCACCAGCAGGTGAAGAACAACAGCGCCTTCTCGTACACCGACTACAAGATCGGCGTCACCAAGGATCTGGGCGTGTGCAGCGTGTCGCTGGCCGTGATCGGCACCGACACCGATGTCGCTGTCAGCCCGGACGGCAAGAACCTCGGCAAGACCAGCGCGGTCCTGTCGGTCACCAAAACGTTCTAAGCGAGGCAACGCATGAAACTCATCACCGCCATCATCAAGCCCTTCAAGCTGGACGAAGTGCGCGAAGCGCTGTCGGCCATCAACGTCACCGGCATCACCGTGACCGAAGTGAAGGGCTTCGGCCGCCAGAAGGGCCACACGGAGCTGTACCGCGGCGCCGAGTACGTGGTCGACTTCCTGCCGAAGACCAAGATCGAAGCGGCCGTGGACGACGCCATCGTCGACCAGGCCATCGAGGCGATCGAGAAGTCCGCGCGCACCGGCAAGATCGGCGACGGCAAGATCTTCGTCTACAACCTGGAGCAAGTGGTGCGGATCCGCACTGGCGAAACCGGCAACGACGCACTGTAAGGGGAATGGGAATGCAAAAAACGATAACGAAATGGCTGGCTGGGGCAGCCGTCCTGATGGCGCTGGGCGCGGCACTGCCGTTGCAGGCGCAAGAGCAAGCTTCCGCGCCGGCCGCCTCGGCCGCCGCTTCGGTCCCGGCGGCGTCCGCCCCGGCGGCCTCCGCTGAAGCGGCCGCACCCGCCGTGGCTCCGGCCGCCGCAGCGGCCCCGGCACCGGCCGCGGCGCCCGCCGCCGCGCCCACGCCGCAGAAAGGCGACACCGCCTGGATGTTCGTCGCCACCCTGCTGGTCATCATGATGACCGTGCCGGGCCTGGCCCTGTTCTACGGCGGCCTGGTGCGCTCGAAGAACATGCTGTCCATCCTGCTGCAGGTCTTCATGATCTTCTCGGTGATCATTGTCCTGTGGTGCATCTACGGCTACTCGCTCGCCTT
>DASRUW010000274.1:0-3549 GCA_035655255.1 Telluria sp.
CCGCCAGAACATGGCGCGCCAGCCCGCCACCACGGGCGAATCGAGCATCACCACGCAGCGGACCAGGTCCGGGCGCTTCTTCCCGGCCATCATGCTCAGCATGCCGCCGAGCGAGTGGCCGACCAGGATCACCGGCTCCGGGTACTGCTCCAGCTGGACGATCAGCTCCTCGCGCAGCAGGCGCCAGCCGTCGTCGACCGGAAAAGCAGGGTCGTGCCCGTGCATCTCGAGCGCCCGCACGTCGAAGGTGGCGTTCAGGTGCTCGAAGAACTGCCGGTACGTACCGGCCGGGTAGCTGTTGGCGTGGGCGAAGTGGAGCAGCGGTTTGGTCATGGGGACCGATTGTAAGGCGATTGCCGTCCCGCCGCGCTCCCCCTAGAGGATGCCCTCTAATCGCTGATCCGGCTAGCGGCCATACCAGTAGCGGGCGTGTTCCATGCGGTATGAATGGACGTCGAGCGCGTCGCCAAGGTCGAATTCGAGCGCGCCCGCTTCGTCGGTACGCCAGCGGGCGATCCCGAAGTCCGCATAGCGCGCGAATACCGCCGGCTTCGGATGATGGTAGCGGTTGCGGTACCCGACCTGGAACAGCGCCGTCTGCGGGGCCACGGCGCGCAGGAAGTCCGGCGTCGAAGATGTGCCGCTGCCGTGGTGCGGCGCGAGCAGGACCTCCGCCCGCAACAGGGCGCCCTGCTCCACCAGCGCCGCTTCCTGCGGCGCTTCGATATCGCCCGGCAGCAGCATGGCGTGTCCGTTCACCTCCACCCGCAGCACGCAGCCGCGCGCATTAGGCCGCAGCGACCGGTCGTCATAGCTGTCGGCGCGCGGATGCAGGACGGTGAAGCGCACGCCGTCCCACTCCCATTCCTGGCCGGCCGCGCAGCGCACATGGCGTGCCGCCCGCCGCGCCACCGGGTGCGCTCTGGGCAAGGACGACAGCACCCAGCCGACCCGCACCGAATCGAGCAGCGTCAGCGCGCCACCCACATGGTCCGTGTCGCTGTGGCTGACCACGATCGCGTCGAGCGTGTCGATGCCGCGCGCCTTGAGGTAAGGCGCAATCACCCGTCCGCCCGCGTCCGAGGCGGGACCAAACGACGGTCCGGTGTCGTACAGCAGCCGATGGCCTCCCGGCGTCTCAAGCAGCACCGCCATTCCTTGTCCCACGTCGAAAGCGACAACGTGGACGCGGCCAGCCTCCGGGCGGCTGGCGCTCGCCGCGAGCATCGGCAGCAGGGCCATCAGACCGAGCCAGCGCAAAGGCCAGCCGCGCGGCGCAAGCAGCCACGCCACGCCGCCCGAAGCCACCAGGAACATCGGCCAATCCGGCCGCGGCGCGCTCCACACGGCCCACGGCTGAACGGACAGCATCTGCAGGAAGCCGGCGAGCCCCACCATGCAGGCATGGGCCGCCGCCAGCAGCCAATCGGACAGGCCAGGCGGCGCAACGCTGCCAAGCAAGGCAAGCGGCGTCACGATAAAGCTCACCAGCGGAATCGCCACTGCGTTCGCGACGGGACTGGCAAGGGAGAACTGGCCGAACAACAGCATCGTCAACGGAACCAGCCCCAAGGTGACGGCGGCCTGCATGCGCGCCGCCACGGACAACATGGGGCGCCAACCACGCAGCGCCGGTTCGAACCTGCCGGTCCCCGCGAACAGGATCGCCCCCACCGCGCCAAAAGAAAGCCAGAACCCTGGCGCCAGCACCGCCCACGGATCGAGCAGCACGACCAGGAACAAGGCCGCGCACAGGATATGGGTGACGCCGACCGACCGCCCCGACCAGCTGGCGGCGGCAACCACGGCCAGCATGTAAAGCGTGCGTTGGGCCGGAATGCCGAAACCCGCCAGCAGCACATAGACGAGTGCCGCCAACGCACCCGCCAGCGCCGCGGCCTTCTGGGCCGGCAGCAGCAGCGGCAGCTGCGCGTCGGTGAAGAACGATCGGCGCCAGAGCGCGGCCACCAGCGCCGCGCACATCCCGGCCACCATTGTGATGTGCAGCCCTGAAATCGAGACCAGATGGCTGATTCCCGTCCGGTTGAAGATCTGCCAGTCCGATTGCGCGATCGCGCGCTGGTCGCCGATCACCAGCGCGACGATCACGCCGGCGTAAGGCGCGTCCGGCAGCGCGGCCCGGATGCGTGCGCGCAGCCACGCGCGCAGGCGTTCGATCTCGTACCCGATGCCGAACACATGGCCGTCCAGCAGCGCGTTCGGGCCGGGCCGAACATAACCTGTCGCCCGCAGGCCCTGCTCCAGCAGCCACTCCTCGTAGTCGAAGCCGTAGGGGTTGGCGTTCCCGTGCGGGCGCTGCAGGCGAAGGTTGAGGCGCCAGCGCTGGCCCGGGGCCACCAGCTCGCGCGCGCCGTACCACGCGAGGGCAATCCGCGGCGGCACCTTGAAGCCGCGTTCCACGCTCTCCACCTGGAAGTTGAAGCGCACGCCGCCTTCGAACTCGAATGGCAGCGAATCGATCACGCCAACGACGTGCAGGTCGCGTCCTTCCAGCTCGCGCGGCAGGTCGGCCGACAGCGCCGACGCCGCCAACATGGCGGCCCACGCGTAGCCCGCCGTGAAAGCGCCGGCGCCGCCGCATACCAGACGCAATGCCCGCCAGCGAATGCGCGAAGCGAAGACGCATGCGGCGGAAACGGAAGCCAGGATCAGGACGACGCCGAACGGCGGCAGCGCGGCCGCGGTTTGGAGGCAGGCCGCACCTGCGGCGAAGAACAGGATCGCGGAACGCATCCTGCGAACGTAGCCGGGTGAGCCGGTTCAGGACTTGATGCCGCGCAGACGAGGCAGCGCCCCCAGGGCGTTGGCACTGGTGGCCGCCGCGGTTTCTGTGGTGGACAAGCCACGCAGTTCCGCCAGTACCTGGCCGATCGCCGGCAGCTGGTCGGGCGAATTGCGGCCGGGGTGAATCCAGACCGGGGCGATATCGGGTGCGTCGGTTTCGAGTACGATCGCCTCCAGCGGCAGTTCCGTGGCCAGGCGCCGGATCTGCAACGCACGGGTATAGGTCATGGCACCGCCGAACCCGAGCTTGAAGCCAAGGTCGATGTACACGCCGGCCTGGTGAAAGCTCCCGTTGAAGGCGTGCGCGATGCCGCCCGGCGGGCGCACCTGCCGCAGGTGCTTGAGGATGATGTCCTGCGAGCGCCGCACGTGCATCAGTACCGGCAGATCGAGGTCCCGCGCCAGCTTGAGCTGCTCGCGGAAGAAAAATTCCTGGCGCGCCCGCATGGCCGGCTCGCACAGTGCCGGGATGAAGAAGTCCAGGCCGATTTCCCCGATGCCCACGAAGCGCGGATCACCCCGCGCGGACTCCGCCAGTTCGCGCAACCGCGCGAGATCCTCATCGGCGGCCTGTGGCACATAGATCGGGTGGATGCCCAGCGCATAGGAGGCGTTCGGCGCCGCATGCGCCAGCGCGCGCACGCGCTCGAAATTGTGGCGGTCCACCGCCGGAATCACGATCATTGACACTCCGTCCGCCGCCGCCTTCTCCGCGACTTCCAGCGGCTGCGCACCGAATTCGTG